>CAYUDR010000014.1:0-14476 GCA_964443705.1 uncultured Planctomycetia bacterium
TTTTCTGTCTCGCCAACAGCTAAACTATCAATATTAAAACCACGGGCTGAAAAAAGCCCGGATATACGCGCCAGAACCCCAAACTTGTTTTCAACTAATACCGAAATTACATGTTTCATTCCTCGCTCCACTCCTCATTGTACGCATTACGCCATTCCGCCAATCATTCTATTTATAGCTTTGCCGGCCGGAACCATCGGGAAAACATTTTCCTCTGGTTCAATGATAAAATCTAAAAACACCGGCCCTTTAATTGAAATAGCCTTTTCAATAGCTCCTCTTACATCTTTTTTCTTAGTTACTTTGATGCCCACAGCGCCATAACCTTCCGCCAATTTTACAAAATCGGGGTTTTCAAGATAAGTATGGGCATAGCGCTTCTTATAAAAGAGCTCCTGCCATTGCCTTACCATGCCCAAATAACCATTGTTTAATATAGCAACATTAACGGGTAATTTATTGATAACAGCTGTAGAGAGTTCCTGGATATTCATTTGAATACTGCCATCACCGGCGATATCGAAAACTATTTTATCCGGACATCCAACCTGCGCACCGATAGCGGCCGGAAAACCATATCCCATAGTTCCTAAACCACCACTTGAGAGAAAACTGCGGGGTGCTGTATATTTATAAAATTGCGCAGCCCACATCTGATTTTGGCCAACTTCGGTGGAAATAATAGCCTCACCCTTAGTGGCCTCGTAAATCTGCTCAATAATAAATTGCGGCCTGAGTTTATCATCTTTTTTGTATGCGAGTGGGTGCTTTTCCTTCCACATTTTAATTTGTTTCAGCCACGCTCCGGTATCTACGGGCCCAAGAAGCGGAATTAATTTTTTGAGAACTTCTTTCGCGTCTCCCACGATGGGTATATCTACGGGGATGTTTTTGCTTATGGCCGCGGGGTCAATGTCAATATGAATAATTTTTGCCTCCGGGGCAAAGGCATCCAATTTACCCGTTACCCGATCATCAAATCTTGCCCCCACGGCAATAATCAAATCCGATTCCATAATAGCATAATTGGCATAAGCTGTGCCGTGCATGCCTAACATCCCAAGAGAAAGCGGGCTCGTTTCAGGAAAACCGCCTAAACCAAGAAGCGTGGTGGTCACAGGAATATTAGTTGTCTTAGCAAATTTCCTCAAATATTCCCAGGCCTCTGAAATAATCACTCCTCCGCCGGCATAAATTACAGGGCGCTTGCAAGAGGCAATAAGTTTGGCTGCCTTTTTAATTTGGCCCGGATGACCCTGGTAAGTTGGTTTATAACTTCTGATATTTATTTCTCGGGAATATTTAAAATCTGCTTCCTGTAAACTGATATCCACCGGAAAATCTATTAAAACAGGCCCGGGGCGGCCGGTAGAAGCAATATGAAAAGCCTCTTTTATAATCCGAGCTAAATCTTTTATATCTTTGACGAGATAATTATGTTTTGTTATGGGACGGGTAATACCGGTTACATCGGCTTCCTGAAAAGCATCACTGCCTATTAGAGAAGTTTTTACCTGGCCTGTTATAGCCACCATAGGAATAGAATCCATATGGGCCGTAGCAATACCTGTTACCAGATTTGTGGCGCCCGGGCCCGAAGTAGCCATGCACACACCCACTTCCCCGGTGGCCCTGGCATAACCATCTGCGGCGTGGGCTGCCCCTTGCTCATGCCTGGTAAGAATAAATTTTATTTTCTTAGCGTCATAGAGGCAATCCATGGTCGGCAGAAGAACTCCGCCCGGATAACCAAATATCACCTTAGCGTTTTCTCTTATTAAAGATTCAACTAAAATTTGTGCCCCGGTCATTTTCATCTCAACTATTCCTCTATTAAATTTAGGTTTTCAAAACAGCCCCGGTACTCGCTGAAGTAACCAGAGAAGCATATCGGGCCAGATATCCCTTTTTAATCTTGGGTTCTTTGGGAACCCAGTTTTTTAACCTCATCTTTATTTGTGAATTTGATAATTTAACTTCTAATTTTCTTTTGGGAATATCTATTACAATCTTATCGCCATCAACAACAATGGCTATTGGGCCTCCGGCGGCTGCCTCAGGCGAAACATGGCCTATGCAAGGCCCGCGAGTTCCTCCGGAAAACCTGCCATCCGTAATCAAGGCCACTGATTCCGAAAGCCCCATACCGGCTATGGCAGAAGTCGGGTTAAGCATCTCCCGCATGCCGGGACCGCCCTTCGGGCCTTCATAACGAATTATAACCACAGTATCCTTTGTTATCTTACCGGCCATTATCTCTTTTATAGCCTTCTCTTCCGAATCAAAAACTCTCGCGTTGCCGGTAAATTTTAATGCCTTTTGGGAAACGGCGCTCTGTTTGACAACTGAACCATCGGGGGCCAAATTCCCTCTAAGAATAGCTATGCCCCCTTCTTTATGATAAGGATTATCTAAAGACCTGATAACATCTTCATCGAAAATGTCAGCTTCTCTGGTAATTTGAGAAATTCTCTTGCCCGAAACAGTCAATACATCATTCAATCTGCTCATCAGGCGCTTTAAGACTCCCGGAACGCCGCCTGCAAATTCAATATCTTCCATAAAATACTCTCCGCCAGGACGAATACTGCAAATATGGGGAGTATCTTTGCTAATTCTGTCAAAATCTTCAAGAGATAATTTAATTCCCACCTCATTGGCAATAGCCGGTAAGTGCAAAACCGTATTAGTCGATCCACCCATAGCCATATCAATACGAATGGCATTTTCAAAAGCACTCTTTTTTAAAATAGTGCGCGATGTAACGTTTCTTCTTACCAGCTCAACTATTTTCTTGCCGCTCTCATAGGCAATCCTCTTCTTCTTAGCTGAAACCGCCAGACTGCTGCCACAACCAACCAAACTCATCCCTAAAACTTCAGTTAAACAATTCATGGTGTTAGCAGTATAAAGCCCCTGACAAGAGCCGGCGCCCGGGCAAGCCTCTTCTTCTAAAATTTGAAGTTCTTCCCGGCTAATTTCTCCCTTCTCATACCTGGCGGCAGCCTCAAAGGTATCTCTTACCAGAGAAAGCCGTCTGCCTTTATATCTGCCGGAAAGCATGGGGCCGCCGGTAACCACAATGCCGGGAACATTAATCCTTCCCAGGCCCATTAGCATACCAGGGGTAATTTTATCACAATTGGTCAAACATACAATGCCGTCTAAAGAGTGGGCTTCGGTCAGGCTTTCAACCATATCGGCGATCAATTCCCGCGAAGGCAAAGAATAATGCATCCCTGCATGGCCCATAGCTATACCGTCACAAATGCCCGAGATGTTAAAGAGAAAAGGCACTGCCCCTCCTTCAGCCACTCCGCGCTTAATACAATCTTCCAAACTTCTTAAATCAACATGGCCGGGTATGATTTCTGTATGTGAAGAAATAATTCCAATAAAAGGTTTGTTTAAATCTGCCCTGGTAATACCCGTAGCCATCAAAAGGGCTCTTGAGCCACAATGAGCAATTCCCTTTTTAGCTTTATCACTTCTCATCTTAATTACCTTGCCTTTCGGTTTTTTAAGTTAAAATCAATATAGAAAAATATTATACATTTCATTTTATAAACTGTCAACGATAAACCCTTGGGACTCTACTGCTTATCCAGCAAAGCACCTGATAAGGTATGGTGTGGCAAATGCGGGCTAATTCTTCTACTTTTATAGTGCGGCCTTTTTGAGAGCCAATCAAGACTACTTCATCTCCAACTTTAATATTGTCCTTTAAGCCGACATCAACCATGGTCTGGTCCATACACACCCTTCCGACTATCGGATAAAATTTTCCTCTTATTAAAACCCTTGATTTATTTGAAAGTAACTGAGAATAACCATCTGCATAGCCGATAGGTAAAGTAGCAATTCTGGTAGCCCTTTTAATAAAAAAAGTCCTCGCATAACTAATGCTTCTACCCTTAGAGGCCCATTTCATATAGGCGATCCTGGTTTTAAGGCTTAAGGCGGGCTTTAAATTCAATTCGGCCTGAAATTTAGAATTTGGATATACTCCATAAAGCGCAAGACCTGGTCTTACAAGATTAAAATGCGCCTCTTTGTGAATAATAAGAGCAGCTGAATTCGCTGTATGTAGATATTTTGGCCAAATACCAAAAGATTTCATTTCTTCAACAACCAGGTTAAATCTTTTAATTTGCTTGAAAGTAAAGTCTTTATCTTCTTCTGCGCTCGGGAAATGCGTATAGACGCCCTCGATTATCAGATTGCTCAAAGATTTTAATTTCTTAATAAAGGTGCCGGCCTCTTTATACCACACACCAATTCGCCCCATGCCTGTGTCTATTTTTACATGTATGGGTATTTTTCTATGGTAGGCGCGGGCCTTTTTGTTAAGGGCTCTGGCTATCTTTATCTCGGCAATAACAGGTGTTATCTTAAACTTTATAATCGGCTCTATTTCATCAATAAGCAAATTGCTTAAGTTTAAAATGGGACACTTAAGATGAGCTCTCCTTAAGTTAATGGCTTCATCTACACTTGAAGTGCCAAGAAAATCAATTTCTGATTTCTCAAGTTCTCGGCTAACAGTCACCAGCCCGTGCCCGTAAGCGTTGGCTTTTACAGCCGCAAGTATCTTAACCTGCGGCCCAACTTTTTTCTTTATCTGCTTAAAATTGTAGGCTATGGTTCCTAAATCTACTTCGGCCCAGGTTTTTCGGTAAGTTTTTAAAGTCTTCATCCTATATTAACTTTTTCGATTTAGTAATATTGGCTTTCTCGGAATGTAAATAAAGCGGCTTTAGTCTGCGGGGGTCATCAAACTTGCCCAATTTATGCCTCTGTGTGGCAAGTTGAGCTATCACTTCGGCTCTTGGATACCAAAATTCTCTATTAGCCAAAGAAAACTTTTTATCTTCTAAAGAAATATATTCTTTATATTTTTCTAAGCCGCCTCCGGTAAAAATGGTTGGCTCCTTTATTTTCTTAACCAACGACTCCATGAAAAAGAGCGCCGGTTTCTGTTTTGTTTTTAATCTCTGTTTTTTATCAAAAGTGTAGATGCCGGCATATACTTTGCCTTTCTTGGCATCTTCAATCACACAAATTAGTCCATTTTCCCTTTTAAAATTACAGGCAATGGCATCGAAGCTATTTATGCCAACCAATGGCTTATCTAAACAAAAAGTGAAGGTTTTAAAAGCACAGGTGCCTATACGCAAGCCGGTAAAAGAGCCAGGGCCAAGGCCTGCGGCAAATAAATCAAAATCATTCAATTTGATATTTAAAGATTTTAAAAATCTACTAATAATCATAAAGAGGTCGCCACTTGCGTCTTTTTTTTCCGAATGATATTTTTTGAGAATTTTATCATCCTTGACTATGGCTACCGACAGAAATTTAGTTGAAGTGTCACAGGATAAAATCATCATGTTGAAAGTTTTTTCCAAAAAATAAAAGGGGCTCTTTTAGAACAATTACCCACACCTTCTATATTAATAAGGCGACTAAGCTTGGTTTTGTTAAACAACTCAATTTTTAAATAATCTTTAGGCAAAAGACTTTCTATCTTTTGCGCCCATTCGATTATGGTTACTGCTTGCCTATTATAAATATAATCTTCATATCCTAAATCAAGCAGCTCTTGCGTAAAATTCAAGCGATAAAGATCCAAATGGAATATTCTGAATTTGCCTTTATATTCTCTGATTAAAACAAAAGTGGGGCTGAGGATATAAGGCTCACTTACACCCAAAGCTTTTATTATACTCTGGGCCAGCGTGGTTTTTCCGCTGCCTAACTCTCCAAAAAGGCCAACCACATCCCCTTTTTTTAGGAAACACGCTATTTCTTTACCCAGGGTCTTGGTTTGTGCGGGATTCTTTGAAACTATTCTATGTTTAAAAGTGTTCATAGCCACCTGGCTTGAGTTTTCTTCTGCGGCCTTTTTTGTTGACGAGGTCAAATATTTTTCTGTTTTCTAAAATTTCTCCTATCGCATAAACTTTCAATTTTTTATTCTTTGTAATTTTCTCAGCCATTTTAACACTAACCGTAAAAAGAAGTTCAAAATCTTCACCTTCATAAAGAGCGGCTTTGATGTTTCGGGCCCCGGGAGTGATGGGCAAGAGTTCTTTAAAAAGCATAGCTCCTTTCTCACTTGATTTTATAATTTGCCATAGGTCTCCCGCCAATCCGTCTGAGATATCAATCATAGAATTAATCTTATATTTTTTTATAATATACTGAGCTTTTTTTAAACGCGGAGTAAAGGTAAGATGTTTCCCGGTTCCAGAGCCGCCCAAAGGGCCGGTCACGAAGATAATATCTCCGCTACGAGCTCCCGAGCGCAAAGTTAAATTTTTTTTCTTAACAATGCCGATGAGAGAAACATCGACTATCACTTTTTCTGATCTGGAGAGATCGCCGCCAACAATACTTATGCCAAATTTCCCGGCTAATTTTTGGGCACCTGAAAAAAATTCCAAAGCCTTTTTGTAATCTAAATCCGGAGGCAGCCCTAAACTGATAACCGCATATTTAGGCACTCCTCCCATGCTGGCTATATCGCTTATATTGCAGGCTAAGGCCTTGTGGCCTATTTTTGCAAATATGTCTTTTTGGCCGGAAATTTTGAAATGGACATTTTCAATAAGCATATCGCTGGCAAAAAGAAGATATTCATCCCGGTTATATTTTATAACAGCCGCATCTTCCCCGATGGAATAGATAACAGATTTATCGGCTTTAAGCTTTGATTTCAATCTATCTATAAATCCAAATTCACCTATATCTTTTAACTTCATCGTATTTATTTTCCAATAATGCTATCTTTGTTTTAACTTCTTCAGCTTATTTCCAAATGGTGGTCTTATTACGCCCTTCTCAGTTATAATGGCACTCACGAACTTAGCCGGTGTTACGTCAAAAACCGGATTATAAACTTTTACGCCCCTAGGAGCAACGCGCATGCCGCCAAAATTCACAACTTCGCCCTCGCTGCGTTCTTCAATAGGGATCCGGCTTCCGCTATTAATATTAAAGTCAATGGTCGAAACCGGAGCAGCCACATAAAATGGAACCTTATGTTGTTGAGCCAAAACAGCCAGATGATATGTGCCGATTTTATTGGCTACATCTCCGTTTAAAGCAATTCTATCTGCTCCCACTAAAACCTTATTTATTTTTCTCTTTTTCATAAGAGTTGCGGCTACGCTGTCACAAATCAGGATAGGGTCCAGGCCCTCTTTCCGTAATTCCCAGCATGTCAATCGAGCACCTTGAAGCTTCGGCCTTGTTTCGTCGGCATAAATTTTTAATTTTTTTCCCCGGCTCTTAGCATAATAGATTACTCCCAGGGCGCTACCCATGCCCGCCGTAGCCAGGGCACCGGCATTACAATGGACTAAAATCGAATCTCCATTCTTAATTAAAAATGAACCTTTAATTGAGAGATTGCGGCAAGCCAACTCATCTTCTTTTAGAATTTTCTTTGCCTCAGAAAGAAGGCATTTTTTTATGTAAAAAACCGGCTTTTCTTTCTCCTCATCTATAGTTTTTTTCATTCTTTCCAGCGCCCAGAAAAGATTGACTGCGGTAGGACGGGAGCCGGAAAAAAAATTAATTGATCTATAAATTTTTCTTAAAAAAACTTTCTTGTTTTTATTTTTTATCTTTATGGCCGAAAGTGCCACCCCAAAAGCCGCTACCACCCCTATCAGGGGCGCTCCCCGAACATTCATTTCCTTTATGGCCTTAAAAATACAATTTTCATTTCTGCAAATTATATATTTTAACTTTAGCGGAAGGGCGTTCTGGTCAAGTAATTTTATTTTTCCTCTGTTAAAAGAAATAGTTTTAAATTTCATTTTTTATATTCCTTTGTGTGTATCTGCGCCTTAAAAATTGCCTGAGAAAAACCTTGCCAGAAAAAGTAATACTACAATCATGCCATTGTGAACGCAGTGAATTATAATTGAGGGTATCAGCGAACCTGTCTTTTCAAACATATAAACCAAGACAAAGGCCAGCGCCAGAATGGGTAAAAACCCCAATGTATTCATATGTAAGCCGGCAAAAATCAAAGAAGTCAAAAGCATACCGGAAAATGCACTGAATCTCTTCTTAAAAGCAGCATACAAAAAACCCCTGAAGAAAATCTCCTCGATTATCGGCCCGATTGCCACTACAAAAAGAGTCAAAATTATCAAAACGAATACTCTCTGTTCTTCCATAAATAAGTCAAAAAGCGGCTGGCTCTGAGGTTCAATGTTAAAATAATTACCTATGTAATAAGAAATAAAAACAACCGCTACTAAAACCGGCAGAAAAGCCATATAGCCCAATAGGCCTAAAAAAGCATTCTGCAAAAAATCCTTTATCCTAAGACCAACTGCATTTAAGTGTTGGCCGAATTTAATAAATAGAAAATAAAAAATAAAGCCCAAAGCCAAAAAATCCATAATAAAGGTATTAAAAACGGCTTTATTTGAGGCATTTTTAATGCTTACGCCAAAAATTTTTTCCATGGCAGCTATTACCAGAAAAAGCATATAATTAAAAAAGACAAAAACAATAGCTATGCGAACAGCATCCAGAATTCCCCATTTGGGTGGTGGAAGACTCGAAATCCTGAGCAACGGTTCCCGGTGTCTAAATTTTAACCTGATAAAAGTAATTAAAAGACCAAGGCCTGAGAGAAGCATAAACGCAAAAAAGAAACTTAAAATTCCCGCTAAGCGCTGTAATTGCTGATTTTCATTGATGTTTTTTATAATCGCATCTTCTCTGACTTTTACTTCTTCTTTTATTTTATCCTGCTGAATTTTTAGCATCTCCTCTTTTTGCTGATTATACTCACGGATGGCAGGCAGAAAAAAATCAGCAACATTAAAAAGTAGCATAAAAGCCAGCATCAAAATATAAATTTTGTTCGTGCTTAAAAAATGGGAGAATTCCTTCATAACTTTATCCTAAAACACTTTAAGGCATTAGAGGTGGTAATTTCTTCTATTTTTTCTGCCTTTATAGCTTTGAGGCGGCTTAATTCATCTCGTGTATATGTAAGATATTGTGGTTCGCAGCGCTTTCCTCTTTTGGCTTGCGGCGCGAGAAAAGGACAATCCGTCTCAAGCAAAAGTAAATCAAGCGGGACTTGCTTTGCAAAATCCCTTAAATTTTCGGCTGAAGGATAAGTAATATTGCCGGCAAAGCTTATAAAAAAATCCCGCTCCATGCAAAAATCCAGATATCTCCTGCTCCCTGAAAAACAATGAGCTATTGCTCCTTTTACTTCGTAGTCTTTCAGTATCGAAATTAAATCGTCCTCTGCTTTTCTTAAATGTATAATAATAGGCAAGTTTAGCTTCTTTGAAAGTATTATTTGTTTTTCAAAAACTTCTTTCTGTTTTTTTCGTGGAGCAAGTAATCTATAATAATCCAATCCGCATTCTCCTATAGCTACGATGTTGCAATGAGCTATTTTTTCAAATTCTTTCCATATCAACTCATCCGCGTTTCCGGAAAAATGAGGGTGTATACCCGCGGAAGCAAAAAAATAAGTATCTTTTTCTGACAGTTCCAATGCCCTGCGGCTGGATTCAACATCACAGCCCACATTCAACATAAATTTAACACCTGCTTCAACGGCCCGGTTGACAACCAGCTGAAGGTCTTTGTTGAACTGAGCAAAATTTAGGTGACAATGTGTATCAAAAAGCACTTTAGACCCTTTCTTCAAAAGAATTAGTAAGGTCTACTTGTGCCCTTAGGGTTAGACCTTAATTCTCGGGAAAATGGGTTTTTCCTTAGAAATTTTAGTTTTTGGCTGCGAAAGGCCCCATGCCAACCTGGTGAGAAAATCCTCTCTCACATTCCGGCTAATACCCATTTGACGGCGAATTCTATCACTGGTCAAAGGCATAAAGGGCCAAATAAGAATACTTACAAATCTCAATACCTCATATAAGGCATAAATAACTTTTCTTAATTTATCCGGGTTTCCCTTGACCAGAACCCATGGCCTGCTTTCTTCGATAAATTTATTGGCGCTATTTATCAATTGCCAGATACACCTTAATGCTGAATTAAAATCTAATGCATCCATCTTTTTAAAAACTTGCTCGCAGGTATCCAGTGCTTTTGATTTTAAATTCTCTATTTCGCTCAAATCGCCTTTGTCTATTTCCGGCAGCCGGCCATCAAAATATTTCTCAATCATGGTTAGGGTTCTATTCAATAAATTTCCGAGATCATTTGCCAGGTCACTATTAAAACGGGTGATGAGAGAATTTTGAGAAAAGTTACCGTCTTCCCCGAATGGAATCTCCCTGAGTAAAAAATACCTTAAAGTATCGGCGCCGTATTTATCAATTAACTTGATAGGGTCAACTGTATTTTTCAAAGATTTACTTATTTTTTGCCCTTTAATATTTACGTACCCGTGAACAAAAATTTTCTTTGGTACTTTTATTTCACATGAAATTAAAATAGCGGGCCAAATACAAGAATGAAACCAGTTAATTCCCTTGCCTATTAAATGAATGTCGGCCGGCCAATATTTTTTGAAAAGTTCACCGTCGGGATACCCCAAAGCGGAAATATAATTTACCAGGGCATCTATCCAGACATAGATTTTATGGCCCGGGTCTATGGGAACCTGTATTCCCCAGTCCACATTTTTCCTGGTTACGCTTAAATCATTCAAGCCCCCTTTTACTCTATTTATAATCTCGTTTCTTCTGGACTCCGGCTCAACCAGGCCTTTCTTTAATAATTCCAAAATAATTTTGCCGTACTTACTTAACTTAAAAAAATAAGTTTCTTCTTTTAAAATCTTTGGTTTTATGTGGTGCTCGGGACACTTGCCTTCCTCTAAGTCTTTCTCTGTAATAAAGGCTTCACAGCCCTCACAATAATAGCCGCAATATTTGCCTTTATAGATATCGCCTTTATCATACAATTTTTTGAAAATTAATTGAGAGACTTTTACGTGCCTTTTTTCTGTAGTTCTTATAAAATCGTTATTAGAAAGGTTTAATAATTTAGCCAGTTCAATAAATTTTTTAGAATTTTCGTCCACAAATTTTTTTACATCTACGCCTGCCTCTCTGGCGGCCTGAGCATTCTTCTGGGCATTTTCATCGGTGCCTGTTAAAAAATAAACATCTTCGTTTTTCATCCTGTGCCATCTAGCTATTGTATCAGCGCATACCTTCTCATATGCATGGCCTATATGAGGCGGGGCATTCACATAATCTATGGCGGTGGTAATATAAAATTTTTTCATTTTTAATGAGACTACAATTTATGGAATAAAATGAACATAAATTGTATAGTCGAATTAAACCCCACACCCAGCTCTTTTATTTCAGCGATTCTCTAAGACGACTCTTAATAGCAGTAAGCGCTTGGGCATAGTTTTTTAATCTTTTTTCTCGCCTTCTCGCATCAAGTTCTTTCTTATAAGCCTCATAATAAATAAGTTCTCGTGGGCTTTTCCTGTTATGTTGTTTTAGTCTTTGTTTTAGATTATTAGTATATCCGTAATATAGCTCCCTTGTTTCTTTATGTCTCAATATGTATACATAGTACATTACCATTACTGGGTGTGGGGTTAAATTTAGCCCTATCACTTACTAGCGCTCACCGCTCCGTAAGTGATGGCTTCATTTAAATTGCACTTCTATCTGTCGCTCATTTTCGAGCTCAACCAGGGCTTTTCTCCTTAGAATGTCAACGCTCAATACTTTTCCGGGGCCCTCTTTGGTTTTTATTGTCTGCCCTGTCTTGGGAAGACCTTTGGAGTATTTTTTGTAAAGAGATTCTTCATAGCCAAGGCAACACATAAGTCGTCCGCAAAGACCGGAAATCTTCGAAGGATTCAAGGGAAGATTTTGATCTTTAGCCATCTTTATGGTTATGGGCTCAAAATTTTTCAGGAAACTGGCACAACAGAGGGGTCGTCCGCAATGACCAAAACCACCAAGCAATTTGGCCTCGTCTCGCACCCCGATTTGTTTTAACTCTATGCGCGCCTTAAAAATGCGAGCGAGGTCTTTAACTAAATCTCGAAAATCCACCCTATCTTCAGCGGTAAAATAAAAAATAATTTTTGAGCAGTCAAAGGAATGCTCGGCATCTACTAAATTCATGGGTAATTTACGCTCTTCTATCTTTTTTTCGCAAACTCTGTAAATTTCTTTGATTTTCTTTTTGTTTTCTTCTATCTGTGTCAAATCTTCTTTGGTAGCAATGCGTATAACTTTTCTCAAAATGCCATCAATATCGGCATCCAGAACCACTTCAGGTTCCGATAAAACTTCACCATATTCAGTGCCCCTCTCGGCTTCAATAATTACATAATCCCCGGCAACAGGGCGAAGGCCGGCAGTTTCATAATAAGAAATTCTTCCGCCTTCCCCGATTTTGACCATAATTACTTCATGCATTTATCTCCCCTCCTCCAAGGCAAGACAGAGAACAGACATAGCAATTTTTGGATTAACATTGCGTCCTATAAGATTTTTAAGATGAATAATCTCTTTTATTATGTTTTCTAATTTCTGATAAGAATACCGACGGCCAATTTCCTTTATATTTGACATATCTGGGCTATTAAACATAAGGTTTTCTTTGCCGGTCTTGTATACTAAGGCATCTCTAAACCAGATTAACAAACTATCTAAAATTTTACTCATTTCGCTTTTATCTATTTTTTTTACCAGGACTTGGGAAAATTCCAGTTTATCACCGCTTAATAGAAAATCTTTGATAAAAGATTCAGTTTCTTGTTTTGGGATAACTGATAAAAATTTTACAACCTGACAACGAGAAATAATAGTTTCGAGCAATGCTTCTTTTTGCTGCACCATTAATATTATAACTGAATCAAGCGGCGGTTCTTCCAGTGTTTTTAAAAAAGCATTCTGGGCTTCTTCGGTTAAGCTATCGGCTTCTTCTATAATAAAAATTTTCCATTCACTTATATAAGGTTTTAAATAAAGTCTGCGGATAACTGCTCTTATTCTATCAATTTTCAATTTTTCACCAAGAGCTGGTTTTATCCAGACTACATCCGGGTGGTTGAAATTTTCTATTTTCATACAACTATCGCATAAACAGCCCTCGTCCTTAAGTGCCCCAGGGCAATTTAGGGCTTTTGCTAAATAACGGGCCACTTCTATTTTTTTCAAAGCATTGTCACCGACAAAAAGATAACAAGTTGCCATTCTGTTCTTTTCTATCACTTGCCTGAAAAAACTCTTAATATCAAAACTTGTCTGACGGCAGTCAGATGATCCTTTGTTTGATTGCATTTAAAATAACTTCTCTTATTTGCGCTTGAGTCTCGTTTATACTACGACTAGCATCAATAATCTTAATTCTTTTCTTTTTTCTAGCCAGCAAAAGATAACCTTTTCTCATGCGTTTGTGAAAGATGAGAGGTTTTTCCTCCATCCTGTCTTTTTTATTTGTTTTCAGGACACGGGCTAAACCTTTCCCGGGTTCAATATCAAGCAAAATAGTAAGATCCGGCTCGATTTCTCGAGTAACGGCTTTACTAATTTTTTCAATTAATTTTAAATCCAAGCCCCCGCCATAACCCTGATAGGCAAGGGTGGCATCTGTAAATCTGTCTAATAAAACAAGATAACCTTTTTTTAAAGCAGGTATCAATTTTTGACTAACAAATTGGGCACGGCTGGCCTGATAGAGAAGCATCTCGCTAAGAAAATTGATTTTTAGATTTTTATCATTAAGCAAAATACGCCTTATTCTCTCTCCCGTTTCTGTTGAACCTGGCTCCCTGAAAGAAATAACCTTCCTGCCTTTTTTCTTAAAATGTTTATAAAGCAAAGCTAGTTGGGTGCTCTTGCCGCTTCCTTCGGGGCCTTCTAAAGTTAGTAATTTACCTTTAAATTTTTTCATTTTTAATAAAACTACAATCTGTAACCTATGAGCGCTAAAATCCCATAAGTTATATTCTCATTTGATTTTAACAAACACCAAAATCAAAATCAAGGTAATTTTAGTTGAGAAAACTTTTATAAAATGTAGCGTAAGAAAGGAAGGGTTAATCCATAAGAATAGACCCTCCTAATTCCTTTAAAGGAGGGTCTTAAGGAAGGGTCTAATTTATAACTGATTGTTCTGCCCCCGTCTATAGCGGGACTGATAACGGCCCTATTATCCCTTAATAGCGCCCAGCCTGATGCCTTCAACAAAAAACCTCTGGTTAAAGATAAAAACAATAATAATAGGCAAAAGCGCCATAACACTGCCTGCCATAAGTAGAGTCCAGTCAGTGGTATAGAGATTTTGAAAGTAAGCCAACCCGATAGGTAAGGTATTTTTCTCAGGCGAATCAATGATAATCAACGGCCACATAAAACTAACCCAGTTGCCCATAAAGGTAAAGGTGGTTAGTGTTGCCAGGGCAGGTTTACTCAATGGGATAATTATCTTTCTGTAAATACCTAAAAAACTACATCCATCTATTTTGGCGGCATCTTCTAAATCA
>CAYUDR010000015.1:0-14178 GCA_964443705.1 uncultured Planctomycetia bacterium
CGAAAATCGAATATCTAATATTTATTTTTCATGCCAGTTTCACCACGGCGGTAAGTAGCAAGTAGAGCCTATCTGTCGAGAAGCGAGAATATTTGATTTTGTCTAAATGAGGGCAAGTGAGATGGCACAGGTTAAGTTGACGAATGTAAGTAAGGTTTATCCGGGTAATATTCAAGCAGTGCACAAAATTAATCTTGCCGTTGAAGATAGAGAATTTGTGGTATTGGTTGGACCTTCCGGTTGTGGTAAATCCACTATCCTTAGAATGGTGGCTGGTTTAGAAGAGATAACCTCGGGAGATATATATATTGGCGACCGTCTGGTTAACGACGTAGCTCCTAAAGACAGGGATATTGCTATGGTTTTCCAAAATTATGCACTTTATCCGCATATGAGTGTTTATGAAAATATGGCTTTTGGTCTTCGCCTGCGTAAGTATCCAAAAAGTGAAATCGATAATCGGGTCAAAGACGCAGCTGATATTTTAGGTATAGGAGAATTGCTTAATCGCAAACCCAAAGCCCTTTCAGGCGGTCAACGTCAGCGTGTAGCAGTTGGTAGAGCAATTGTTAGAAAACCTCTTGTTTTTCTTTTTGATGAGCCCCTAAGTAACCTTGATGCCAAATTGAGAGTTCAGATGAGGGCTGAGATAAGCAAACTCCATAGCCGTTTGAGAGCTACCATGATTTATGTTACCCACGATCAAATTGAGGCTATGACTATGGGAAATCGCATTGTAGTTTTAAAAGATGGTTTTGTGCAACAAATAGCCGGTCCTATTACTCTCTATGACAAACCAGTCAATAAATTCGCCGCAGGTTTTATTGGCAGCCCACCAATGAATTTTATAGATGGAAAAATTATAAAAAAAGAAGACGGGCTTTATTTTAACGAAGGAAATTTTCAGGTAAAGATTGTGGATGATATGTATAATCGATTGGCAAGTTATCAGGACAAAGAAGTAATTTTTGGCATCAGGAGCGAAGATATCCATGATAAGTTGTTTGTACCTGAAGCTTCGCCTGAGAATACAATAATAGCAACAGTCGAGGTTATCGAACCCATGGGTTCAGAAATATTTCTTTATTTGAATAGTGGCAAGCATACTTTTACCGCTCGAGTCAATTCTAATAGCCGCCCTCAGCTAAATCAAGAAATGGATCTTGTTCTGGATATGAGCAGGGTGCATTTTTTTGACAGAACTTCAGAAAAAACTATTGTATAGACTTGTGGTTGCACTTAATTTTTTTAAAAAGAAAAAATGCACGTAAAGGCCATTAGAATTTTGCAAAAAATTTTCCATTTAAAGGCACCTGTACCTGCTCACTCCTCAAGTATGCATTTATGTTACTGCGCACGGGCGCCTGTAGCCAGAGTTCCAAATCCAGATTATTTTACGATTTGTTTTTGCGCCCATCCTTATGGATGGGTTTTTTCTAATAAAGCAGATTTACCCTGTTAAAAATAAACTTTAATGTTATTGTGTAATTAAGTCCGTGATTAAAAACAATAAATTTACGCACAAGGACTTTACCGTTAATAGATAATTACCTGTTGGCGGCCTATCTTACTATTTAAGAATACTTAAGATGAGTATATTTAAGAATGAAAAGAAAATTTGTGCTATTTTTGCCATAGGTGGACTATTAATTTTTTCCTTCCTTATTACCCACTTTTTATGGATGTTGCTTTCCAATCCATCATGTTATCTTTCTTTTCTTTTCGGCGTTTTATTGTTATTTATTATTTTAATTATGCTGGCCTGGAAGGCCTTCGGATCGGTGGGGGGCATTACTTTTTGCATCCTGTCCTGTTTTATTGCCTTAAGCGTTTCTATAGGCTCCAGACACCATTTCTTCAGTCTCATGGCACTACTTTATGTTCTTGCCACCATTAGCATCTACAGTTTATTTAAAAAAGAAAAAGACATTACTCAAGTGAATCAAGTTAACTTTGAAGAATTGGAGGAAAGCTTTAATTCCCTTTCTGTAGAGAGCCAAAAACATCATCTTCAAACAGAATCCTTAAATAAAAAATACCACAGATATTTAAATTTAAAGAGCGTAGTTGAATTATTAAGTGCCTCGCTTTCCTTGCCAGAAGTGGTTCCGGTAATTGCAAACAAAACCTTAGAATTGGTTGGCAAATCAGATTACTGCCTTTTTTATTTAACTGATGAGGTAAAACAAAAACTAGCCTTGGCGGCCATTAAGGCACAGACAGGGTTAGATTCTAGAATAAAATCGAAGAACGGTGATATTTTTGACAATTGGGTTTTGAAGCGGAGACAACCTTTGATGATCAATGATTGCAAAAAGGACTACCGATTTGGGACTAAAATAATTACTAAAGAGGGCCGGGATTTTAAATCACTTATCAGTTCTCCCCTAATAGCTGCAGAAAAAGTGATTGGCATACTAAGATTGGATAACAGCCATACCAATGTTTACCTTCAGGATGACCTGAGACTTCTCAATATTATAGCCAATTTAGCCGCTGTTTCAATTGAAAACGCTTTTCTTTTTCAGAAAACGTCTGAACTGGCTATAACCGATGGCTTGACGGGCTTACATATTCATCGTTATTTTATGGAGAGACTTACAGAGGAGTTACACAGAGCTGCCCGCACCAAATCCAGCTTGAGTTTGTTAATGTGCGATGTAGACCATTTTAAGCAATATAACGATAAATATGGACATATTGCCGGAGATATTGTTTTAAAAGGCATATCTCAAATTCTGACTGAATGTTCGCAGGCCGGAGATTTCGTGGCACGTTATGGCGGAGAAGAATTTGCACTTTTTCTCCCCAAACAAGACAAACAGACAGCCTTCGAAGTAGCCGAGAAAATTAGAAGGGCAACTAAGGAAAGAGAGTTTATTTTGCGCCGCCAGAAAAGCAGGGTATCTATTTCTATTGGAGTCGCCACTTTTCCTGAAGATGGAGTTATTCCGGAAGCTTTAATAAAAGAAGCGGATGTGGCACTCTATAAAGCCAAACAAGAAGGCAGGGATAAAGTATGCAGCGCTTCAATTTAATGATAGGTGTAATTTTAATATTTTTAATTGCATTTTTTTATTGTGGAACAGTGCTGGTAAAAACGATAGTTTTAAGTTTTATAATAGTTATACTTTTTATTTCCAGCTATTTATATGAACTTAAATTTACATTCACTTTATTTGGCCTGGTGCTTTTTTTGTTGTTTGTATCTGTTTTTTTTGGAGCCAAAATTTTAAACATCCAGATACTTATTTTTGGTTTTTTGATAGCTATTTTAACTTCACATTTTTTTAAGAAATCTTTTGAGAAATATTTAAAAAATTTCGAAAGTAACCTAAAAAATTTAAATATGAAATTTTCGAAATTAAAAAACGAAAATTTAGAAGTCTTGCAAAAGAATAAAAAATTGGAAATTAAAGTCGGCGAAATTGAAGATCTTTATAAAATTACCAAGGATATGGGCGCTGCTCTTGAATTTGAAAAAATCTTTAAAATTTTTCAAAATATTGTAGGAAAAAGATTTGATTTTAAAGAATGCAGTTTAATTTATATAGAAAAAGCCGATGGAGCTGTAAATAAAATTACAAAAATATTCAGGACACATCAAAAGACATCAGAAGAAAGCCAGGAGGATAAAACCGATAAGACCCTTCCTTCAAAGGAATTAGGAAGGCCTACCCCTGTGGATAAAGCCTTATTTGAATATTTCTCAAAACAAACCAAACCCATTCTTTTAAAAGAGAAGTATAGTTCCAGCTTGAGAGAGAAGTTTAATTTGCCGGTTAGCATGAAGACTTTTATTGCTGTTCCTTTGATAGTTGAAAAACAGCTTATCGGTATTCTCAGTATGGAAAATTTAAAAGAGGAAGATTTTGAGAAGTTTAGTATAGTAGCCGGGCAATGTGCTCTGGAAATGAAAAAAGCTACCCTTTATGAAAAAGTCCAGGAATTGGCTTTGACCGATGGTTTGACTAAACTTTTTGTAAGACGTCATTTCTTAAAAAGGTTAGGAGAAGAAATAGAGCGTTCAAAAAGACATAAGTTACCCATTACCCTATTAATGGCAGACATTGACTACTTTAAGAAGTGCAACGATACTTATGGTCACCTCGTCGGGGATGTTGTCTTAAGGAAGATAAGTGATATTATCAGGGACAATACCAGAGAAGTGGATTTAGCCGGTCGCTATGGCGGCGAGGAATTTTGTGTCGCTTTGCCGGAAAGTGATATGGAAGGCGCCAGGCATGTTGCTGAGAGAATAAGGCTGGCCACTGAAAGAGAAAAAATTAGGGCTTACGATGAAAACATACAAACGACGATTAGCATCGGTTTGAGCCTATACCCTAAAGATAGCAAAGAAATTAAAGGGTTGATAGATACCGCTGACAAGGCTTTGTATAAGGCAAAAAATACAGGTAGAAACAAGGTTTGTGTTTATGAAAAATAAGTATTATTTTGGAGTTGACCTAGGTGGAACTGTTACTAAAATAGGATTAGTAGATACAAAATCAAACGTTTTTGAAAAAATTACGTTTTCTACATTTACGTATAATTCCAAGCAAAAACTTTTACATCATATTGTAAAAAATATAAATGAAATCCTACAAAAGGATTCAAAAAGAAAAAGACTGGTAGGAGGAATAGGTCTGGGCGTGGCCGGTCTTGTGAATTTCAAGAATGGCCTGATATATAAGCTTACCAATATCCCCGGATGGAAAAATGTTAGAATAGCAAAAATCTTAAAGGAAAAAACAGGCCTGCCTGTATTGGTTGACAACGATGTTAATGTTGTAACTTTGGCTGAATTTATTTTTGGTGCGGGCCGGGGGGCCAGAAATATGATTTGTCTTACTTTAGGCACAGGTGTTGGCGGTGGTCTTATTATAGAAGGTAAGCTTTTCAGGGGCAGTTCATATTCAGTAGGAGAAATAGGACATTTTCCGCTTAATGCCGACGGACCTCGTTGTAATTGCGGTTCTTACGGATGCCTGGAGAGATACATCGGCAACAGATATTTTGTTTCCCGGGTTTTAGAGAAAATGAAAATGACAGGTAAGGGTAATAAAATCTTAAAGCTGGCTAGTGGGAAATTTTCTGAGATTAATCCAAAGATAATTGCTCAGGCAGCTCAAGGAGGCGATAGTTTGGCCAGAGAATCGTGGTGTGAATTTGCCATGGACCTTGGAATTGTTTTAGCAGGTTTGATTAATTTTTTAAATCCAGATGTGGTTGTTATCGGGGGTGGCATGGCAGAAGCCGGAAAACATCTTTTTGAACCTTTGAGGAAAGTGGTTAAAAAATTTACCTTGAGAATACCGGGCGACACGGTTAAAATTAGAAAAGCGCAACTAAAAGATGAAAATGGCATTATAGGAGCAGCGTCTTTATTTTTTTCATAGTATTTTTCAGCAAAAACTAATTTATACTTTTTAAGTGAGGCGGGGGAGTGGGAGGAAGAATTTTTTTAATTGCGTTTATTGCGGTATTTTTTATAGGCATATTGCTTACGGGTTTTACAGCCGAAGCTCAGCCTGAAGAAAAGCCGGTTATTCATGAAGAAAAACCGGTTGCCAGCGAAGAAAAACCGGTTATTATTGACAGCGATAGAATCGAATATTCCGATGCGCACAAAATGGTTCATGGTTACGGAAATGTTATTGTTACCCATGGAGATATGACCATGACCGCAGACAAAATGGCCTTTGATGTCCAAAATAAAGAGGCCATCGCCGACGGAAATGTTTGTCTTTATCAAGACGAAAGTACCTTCCGGGGTAATTACGGTCACTATGATTTTGAAACTGGGAAGGGAACGGTTTCTGATGTAAGATTCACTTCCGTACCCTTTTATGGAGCGGCCGAAGAAGCACAGAAAACAGGAAAAAAGATTTTCGCAGCCAAGAAAGGGAGTTTTACTACTTGTCCTTTTGAAAAACCCCACTACCGCATAGAAGCTAAACGCATAACTATCTACCTGGATGAAAGAATAGTTGCCAATCACGTCGTTTTTTATATAGGCAACTTTCCGCTTTTATACTTACCTTATTACTCTTACTCTTTAAAAGAAGACCGCCCCCGCGTTACAGTTATTCCAGGCAAAACCAAAGATTGGGGTATTTATGTATTAACTACCTGGAGATATGAGTTTAACGATAATTTTAAAGGAGTTATTCATATTGACTGGCGTGAGAAAATGGGCATAGCTGAAGGCGTTACTCATGAGTATAGAACGAAAAAATTTGGAGAGGGTGTTTTTGATTTTTACTATATGCAGGAAAGGTTAAAAGGTATTCCCGAAGGACAAAAGGCCAAAGAAGAACGTTATAGAATTTCCTTAATCCATAATTGGGAAACAGAATATAGTATTGATGCTGATAAAGAAGAAACGGAAACGGAAACAGAAAACAAGAACGCTCTTAAATTATATAAACCCACAGGTGGTGGTTATCTCTGGAAGATGGATAGCAAGAGCACTAGCAATGCACGTGTTTTTTTAGAATATCACAAGCGAAGTGATATAACTTTTGATAAGGATTTTTTCTATGAAGAATATACCAAAAATCCCCAGCCGAAAACTCAAGTCTCTTTTGTCAGAAAATTCCCTAGTTTTACTTTTAATATTCATGGTAGGGTTAGAATTAATCCATTTGAAACTGTAACTCAAAAATTGCCGGAAGTCGGCTTTGATATGCCAGCGTATCAATTGGGTGGGACCAAGTTTCGTTTTAATAACAAAACCAGTTTTATTAACTTCAATAAAAAGACAGCCAATGTGGGGGCCACAGGCGGCCATTCTTATTTTTATACAACTACTACGCAAGCAAGCAGATTTGACACTTTTAATAGTTTATCATATCCGACTAAATTACCCGGTTATTTTAAATGGCTTGACGTTACTCCATATGGCAATGTCCGGGGGACTTTTTATACCAGAAATGCCGCCAACACTAAAAGAAATTTCCTTAGGGGTGCTGGTGGAGCGGGAATTGCATTAACCACTAAAGTCTGGAGAACTTGGGATATAGAAAAAAAATTGATAGGTATTGAAATAAATAGATTGAGGCATTTAATTACGCCCACCGTAACCTATGCCTATGCATGTGTTCCCAGCGTGCGCTCAAACACGCTTTATCAATTTGATAGTATTGATAACTTGACAGCAGCAAAAGTTTACTATTTTGCACTAAACAATAAACTACAGACCAAGTGGCGCACGGATGAAGGTGATTTGCGAGCTGCCAATTTAATAGATTTTAATACTTGGATTTATTACCACCCACCGCGCGAAGAGCACAAATTTTCAAATGTATTCTTTTCTCTCAACCTTATGCCTTTTAAATGGCTTATATGGGATGGTTCCGCTAGCTATAATTGGGTTACCAAAAACTTTGAAAATTTTAATCTTACTTTTAAATTTACCAAGCCTTTATTGGAAATAAATGCCACTCATAGTTTTTTTGTCAATCGTTACAGCGAAACAGCTTTTAGGGCTCTTTACCATTTAAGCCCTAAATGGCAAGTGGGATGTTATGAGAGATACGATTTTAGCAAAAAAAGCTTAAATGAACAGGAATACTTTCTTTCCCGCGACCTCCACGATTGGACAGTTGAAATTACATATAACATAGAAAGAGGTTATGGCGAGAGCATTATGATAGCTATCAGAAACAAGGCCTTCCCCCAAATGCCTATCGAGTATGAGACTTCCTACCACCGGCGAAAGATTGGCTCGCAATCAGAACCAGTCTATTAAAAGGGTCAAAATTTGCTTGTCAACCCCCCATAATTGTGCTACAATTAAAAGCTAATAAAATATTGGAATTATATACTTTATAAGGAGTTAAAATGAAAATTTGTGTGGTGGGAACAGGCTATGTAGGGTTGGTAACAGGTACATGTTTTGCGGACCTTGGTAATGATGTAATTTGTGTAGATATTGATAAGAAAAAAATAGAAAAGCTTCAAAAAGGAATATGTCCCATTTATGAACCGGGCCTTGATGAACTGGTAAAGAGAAATTTAAAAGAAGGGCGTCTTTTTTTTACAACCGACTTAGGGCATGGCACTGAAAATAGCGAAGTTATCTTTATCGCTGTAGGCACCCCACCCAAACAAAATGGAGAAGCCGACCTTTCTTTTGTAGAAGATGTCTCCCGTAAAATTGCCCACACTATGAAGTCTTATCGGTTGATTATTGAGAAAAGCACAGTGCCGGTGCAGACCGGTGAATGGATAAAAAGAACAATTTCCCGCTACAATACACATAAGACAGATTTTGACGTAGCTTCTAACCCCGAATTTTTAAGGGAGGGTTCAGCCGTCAATGATTTTCTTAAGCCGGAACGCATAGTTATCGGGGTTGAGTCTGAAAGAGCCAGAAAAATACTTTTTGAATTATATGGACCATTTGGATGCCCAATTCTGGTTACGGATATAAAAAGCGCTGAACTTATTAAGCATGCTTCCAATTCGTTTCTGGCAGCCAAAATTTCTTTTATTAACGCTATTTCTATAATTTGCGAAAAAGTCGGGGCAAACGTAGAAAAAGTAGCTGAGGGTATGGGCATGGATAGTCGAATAGGCGAAAGTTTCCTAAGGGCTGGCGTAGGATTTGGGGGATTTTGTTTTCCCAAGGATTTATCAGCTTTTATCAGAATAGCGGAAAAAATAGGTTATGATTTTGGCCTATTGCGCGAAGTTGAGGCTATCAACGAAGAACAGAAGAAAAATTTTGTAAAGAAGATAGAATCAGCTCTATGGGTAGTTTCAGGCAAAACCATAGCTGTTTTAGGACTGGCCTTTAAACCCAACACTGATGATATGCGATTTGCGCCTTCCATTGATATAATTCGGCAGCTTGAAGCTGAGGGTGCAAAGATCAAAACTTTTGATCCTCAGGCCATGGGCAAAGCAGCTGAAATTTTAAAAGGGGTTAAGTTTTGCGATGGTCCTTACGAGGCTGTTGAAGGAGCCGATGCTATGGTTATTATAACAGAATGGAACGAATTCAAAGAATTAGACTTAAGTAAAGTCAAAAAACTTCTCAATGCGCCTATAGTTGTAGATGGTAGAAACATCTATGAGCCAGAGAAAATGAAGAAAATGGGATTTAATTATTTTTGTATAGGCAGATAAAGTACAAGGAGAGATAAATTGAAATTAATAGAAGGGGTCAAAAGTAAAAAGCTGAAAGTTATTCCGGATGAACGCGGACGGCTTATGGAAATTTTGAGATGTGACGACGAAGTTTATCAAAAATTCGGACAAGTTTATATGACCAGTGTTTTACCGGGAGTAGTTAAAGGATGGCATTATCATAAAAAACAGGTTGACCATTTTTGTTGTGTTTCGGGTATGATTAAGGTTGTTCTTTATGATTCCAGAAAGGATTCTCCGACATCTGGCGAAGTCAATGAGTTTTTTATAGGCATACACAACCCACTTCTAATTAAAGTTCCACCCTTTGTTTTACACGGTTTTAAAGGCGTGGGCACAGAAAAGGCATTGGTAATAAACATACCTACCGAGCCTTACAATTATAAGAAACCTGATGAATTCAGAGTTAAGCCTCACAGTAAGGACATCCCTTATGATTGGTCCAGGAAGGACGGATAATAAGGATTAAGGGCTGAGTTTTTAGTGGCAGCATTGATAACTGATGAGTTAAAAGGAGAAAAAGGCATTGTTATGAAAGGTATCATACTGGCGGGGGGGCTGGGCAAGAGATTAGAACCACTTACCAGAATCACCAACAAGCACCTACTTCCTATTTTTGATAAACCGATGATTTATTATCCATTGCTTACTTTGATAGAAGCGGGCATTAAAGATATTCTGCTTGTCACCGGAGGCAATAATGCCGGCGATTTCTTACGGCTTCTAGGTAATGGCAGTGAATTTGGGCTCAAACACCTAAACTATACTTATCAGAAGGGTGAAGGCGGCATAGCCCAGGCACTGCGCCTGGCTAAGCATTTTGCAGAGGATAAAAAAATTATAGTTATTCTTGGAGATAACATTCTCGAAAAAAGCATAAAAAAATATGTTAATAATTTTAAAAAACAAGAAAAGGGAGCTAAAGTTTTAATTAAAAAAGTACCTGATCCGGAAAGATTTGGCGTTGTGGAGTTAAAAGGCGACAAAATAATCTCTATTGAAGAGAAACCCAAGAAACCAAAGTCAAATTATAGCGTTACAGGAATATATATGTATGACTCACAAGTTTTTGATATTATTAAAACCCTTAAACCCTCTGGTAGGGGAGAATTAGAAATAACAGATGTCAATAATGCATACATAAAAAAGAGTCAGCTTACTTATGATATTTTAGAGGGCTGGTGGACAGATGCCGGCACTTTTAATTCTCTGCTAAAAGCCAATAATTTGATAGCAAAAAGGGAGAGACAAAGGGCTGCTTAATGATAAAAAAGAAGGTTTTGGTTACAGGCGGAGCCGGTTTTATCGGCTCTAATTTTATAAGATATTTTTTAGAAAAACACCCTCGTTGCAAGGTTATAAATTATGACCTTTTAACTTATGCCGGAAATTTAGATAATCTAAAAGATATCAAAGGGAACCCGCGTTATGAATTTATCAAAGGCGACATTCGCGATGCTAAAAAAATAAGACGGGTAACCAAAAAAGTTGCGGCCGTAATAAATTTTGCCGCAGAAACCCACGTAGACCGGTCAATTTTAGATGCAGGTGAGTTTATTGATACTAATATAAAAGGCACTCAGGTTTTGCTTGAAGCGGTGAGAGCAAATTCAATTTCACGCTTCATACATATAAGTACGGATGAAGTTTATGGCAGTATAAATAAGGGGAGTTTTTCTGAAAGTAGTCCTATTAAGCCCAACAGCCCTTATGCTGCCAGCAAGGCGGCGGCAGACCTTCTTGTGCGCTCTTATTTTATAACTTATAAAACTCCGGCTATTATTACGCGAAGCAGCAATAATTTTGGGCCGTATCAATATCCCGAAAAGATGATTTCTCTATTTATAACCAACCTTCTTGAGGGTGAAAAAGTGCCTCTTTATGGTGATGGGTTAAATGTCAGAGACTGGATTTTTGTAATGGATAACTGCCGGGCTATAGATTTGGTTTTGCGTAAAGGGAAAGTCGGAGAAGTTTATAATATAGGCGGCGATAACGAAAAAAACAATCTAGAACTAACCCACCTTATTCTTAAACTGCTTGGTAAGAATAAAAATTTCATCAAATACGTCAAGGACAGGCCCGGACACGACAAGCGTTATTCTTTAAATAGCCGCAAAGTCAGAATTTTGGGTTTTAAGCCGTGTTTTAGCTTTAAAGATGCCTTAAGGCAAACCATTGCTTGGTATGAAGAAAATACGGGTTGGTGGGAAAGAATAAAAAACAAAAAGCAGCAATACCGGCAATATTACCGGAAGCAATATAGAAAAAGATGAAGAAGGTTTTAGTTACCGGCTCAAGCGGCATGCTGGGCAGTGATTTGTGTCTTAAGTTAGCCGGGGATTATAAAGTTATCGGTTTTGATATAAAACCGGCACATTACGAGATAGAAGAGAATTTTGAATTTTTAAAAGTAGACCTTGCCGATAAAACAAAACTGCAGAAAAAAATAGACATAGCCAGACCTGATTTTATAGTTCATGCTGCTGCTTACACGGATGTAGATGGTTGCGAACTCAATCCGGAAAAAGCTTATTTATGTAATTCTGATGTAACAAAATCGATAGCACAGATTTGCAAAGACAGGGGAGTAGGTTTGGTTTTTATAAGCACAGATTTTGTTTTTGATGGAAGGAAAAATGTAGCTTATAAAGAAACCGATAGGCCAAATCCTCTATCAGTATATGGCAAAAGCAAGTTAAAAGCAGAAGAAAACATCAGAGAAATTTGTAATAACTTTTATATATTTAGAAGCGCCTGGCTTTTTGGAAAATGGGGCAAGAATTTTGTCAGGACTATCATAGAAAAGGCTAAAGATGGGCAAGATTTGAGAGTTGTGGATGATCAGCTGGGATGCCCGACCTATACAAGAGATCTCAGTTTTGCTCTGTATAAGTTTGTACACATTGTTTTAGAAAGCGGAGATTGTGAGAGTGGAGTTTTTCATGTAGTTAATTCGGGTAGCTGTAGCTGGTATGAGTTTGCAAAAGCTATTCTTCGTGAAATAAAAGCTGAGATAAAAATTGAACCTATATCCTCAGGGCAGCTTACCAGGCCGGCCCCAAGGCCAGCATGGTCAGTCTTAGATTGTAACAAATTTGAAGGGCTGATGGATTTGAAGTTGCGGCCGTGGAAAGAAGCGCTCAGTGATTACATAAGTAAAAATTTTTAATAAGGAGAGTTGAAATGAAGGTTTTAATAACAGGTATGACAGGTTTTACGGGAAGCCATTTGGCTGATTTTTTACTTGAGAAAGGCAAGATAGAAGTGCACGGCATCGAACGCTGGCGCAGCAAAACCGACAATATAGAGCACATTCGAGATAAAGTTATTCTTCATGAATGTGATATAAGAGATGCTTCCAGTGTTAGAAAGACAATTAATGAAGTTAAGCCGGATAGAATTTTCCATTTGGCTGCTCAGTCTTTTGTACCGACTTCCTGGAGCGCGCCTGCGGAAACACTTTCAACTAATATCATTGGTGAACTAAATATTTTTGAGGCCTGCCTGCAAATTGGTATTAATCCGCAAATTCAACTTGCCTGTTCCTCGGAAGAATATGGTTTGGTCTATAAAGACGAGGTTCCAATTAAAGAGGAAAATCCTCTAAGGCCTCTTTCGCCATATGGTGTTTCTAAGGTTGGCCAGGATTTATTGGGATATCAGTATTTTATGAGTTATGAACTTAATATAGTCAGGACCAGGGCTTTCAATCATTCCGGGCCGCGCCGAGGCGAAGTTTTTGTCTGCAGTAATTTCGCCAAGCAAATTGCCGAGATAGAAAAAGGCCGGAAGAAACCTATTATTTGTGTGGGAAATTTAGAAGCCAAGAGGGATTTCACCGATGTAAGAGATATTGCGGGAGCATACTGGCTTGCTCTTGAAAAAGGAGAGCCCGGAGAGGTATATAATATTTGCAGCCAGAAGGCCTATTCCATGAAGGAAATTTTAAATATGCTTTTGAGTCAGACTAAATTGGAGATAGAAATAAAAGAAGAATCTAGCAGAATGCGCCCTTCAGATGTGCCAATTTTATTGGGTGATTGTTCAAAATTTAGAGAGAAAACCGGCTGGAGGCCAACTATTCCTTTCGAAAAGACATTGGAAGATTTGCTTAATTACTGGAGACAAAAAGTATGAATGTGAAGGATATTTTTAAGAGAAAAATAGATACGCGGGGAGCCAGGATTTGTGTTATAGGGCTTGGCTATGTTGGTTTGCCCCTCGTGCTTGAATTTGCAAGGGCCGGATTTAAAGTTTATGGACTTGAAATTGACCAAAAACGATTGTCTTCTTTAAAAAAAGGAAAATCCTATGTAGATGATATCAGCAATCAGGATTTGAAGGAAATTTTACAAAAGAAGTTTTTTGTGCCGAGTAGTTCATACACAATAGTTAAAGATTGCGATTGTATTATTATTTGCGTCCCCACTCCACTTAGCAAAACTAAAGAACCGGATGTTTCTTTTGTTGTTAATTGTTTTGATAAGCTCTTGCCTCACTTAAAGAAAGACCAGTTAGTTATTTTAGAAAGCACAACTTATCCCGGTACAACGAGGGAAATATTGGCCCCGAAGTTAAAAGAAGCCGGTTTTAAAATAGGTAAAGATATATATTTATGTTTTTCTCCCGAGAGAATTGATCCCGGCAATAAAATTTATACACTTTCTAATATACCTAAAATAGTGGGGGGGGCAGGCAAAATATCTGCAGAACTAGGCTCTTATCTCTATAAGAAAATAATAGAAAAAGTAGTTACGGTTTCTTCTTGTGATGTGGCTGAGACAGTTAAACTTCTTGAGAATACATTCAGGTCCGTTAATATTGGCCTGGCCAATGAAATGCAGTTATTATGTTATAAATTGGGTATCGACATCTGGGAGGTTATAAAGGCTGCTTCCACCAAGCCATATGGTTTTATACCGTTTTATCCGGGGCCCGGCTTAGGAGGTCATTGTATTCCCGTTGATCCTGTTTATTTTTCATGGAGTGCTAAATTGTCGGGTTTTGAACCACGCTTAA
>CAYUDR010000016.1:0-13955 GCA_964443705.1 uncultured Planctomycetia bacterium
ACGAGCCTTGTTATAAGAAAGCTTCAAGTCCTCGATTATCTCATCAGCATTATCGGTAGCCATTTTCATGGCAAACATTCTAGCCAGTTCCTCTGATGCATTAGATTCCAAAACGGCATAAAAAATTAACTCAAATATATATTCAGGTAAAAGCGCGGTGAGAACTGCCGGAGCAGATGGTTCATATAGATAATCGGTGAGTATCTCTCCCCTCTTAAGCGAAAGCTCCGGTTCTATAGGCAGAATTTTTAATCTCGTCGCCTTACCTAAAAGATTAAGCCTATACTCATTGTAAATTAAATAAATTTCATCCAGTTCTTTGTTAATATATAAATCAATTATGTTTTTAGAAATTTCCTTGCAAATTTGATATACCTCGTCCCTTTTTGTGTCAAAAAATCTTTTTATTATTAAATCTTTTTGCAGGTTGTACAAAAATTTTTCACCTTTTCTGCCTATAGCTATAAACTTAAAGTGCTTATGGCTATTTTGTTGCATAAATTTTCTGGCCTGGTTAAAAACGTTATTGTTAAATCCGCCGCACAAACCCCTGTCAGAATTAACCAGAATAATCCCGATAATCTTAATCTTTTCTCTTATTTGCATGAGCGGGTGGTAAATTTCGCTTGAACGCGCCACCACCCCAAATAAAACTTGTTTTATCTTCTCATAATAATCCCTTGCCTGAAGGGCTCCTCTCTTTATTTTATCCAGCTTGGTCTGGGAAATTATTTGCATAGCGTAGGTAATTTTACGAACGCGCTCGATGGTTTCTCGTCTTTGTTTTATCTCTTTTATAGCTGGCATTATTAAAAAATCCTGAATGCTTGTTATTTAACTTTTATCTTTTTTTTCTTCTTCTTCAGGCCGGCCCTGCTTGCTGATAATAAATTTCTTTTTGAATTCTTTTATGGTTTTTGTTAATTCTTCTTTTAGGGAGTCATCGATTTCTTTTTTATCTTCTATTTTTTTAAGCAAGCCTTTTTTTTGTTTTCTCAAAAAAGACAAAAATTCTTCTTCAAATCTTTTTATGTCTTCAAGTGGAATGTCATCTAAGAAACCATTCACTCCGGCGAATAAAACTGCCACCTGCTCGTTAATAGCTAAAGGCTGATATAAAGGTTGTTTCAAGAGTTCAATCATCCTGGAGCCGCGTCCTAATTGCTGAATGGTTGTTTTATCAAGTTCGGTGCCAAACTGAGCAAAGGCCTCTTTTTCTCTATACTGGGCCAGTTCTAATCTTAAGCGCCCCGCCACCTGTTTCATGGCTTTAATCTGGGCACTGCCGCCAACCCTGGAAACACTCAGCCCCACATTGACAGCCGGTTTTACCCCTTTATTAAAAAGGGCGGTCTGGAGATAAATTTGACCGTCGGTAATCGAAATTAAATTGGTTGGAATGTAAGCAGAAATATCCCCGGCCTGTGTCTCAATTATAGGCAGGGCAGTGAGCGAGCCCCCACCTTTCTGCTCACTGTATTTGCAGGCGCGCTCTAAGAGCCTTGCGTGAATATAGAATATATCTCCGGGATAAGCTTCTCTGCCCGGCGGCCTTCGCAGAAGCAACGATAATTGCCGGTAGCATTTGGCGTGCTTGGAAAGATCATCATATATGATAAGGGCGTGTTTGCCGTTATCCCTGAATTCTTCGCCCATAGCACAGCCGCCATAAGGCGCTATATATTGAAGAGGTGCCGGTTTGCTGGCCGAGGCAACCACTACAATGGTATAGGAAAGGGCGTCGTATCTTTTCAGCGTCTCAATTAACTGGGCAATGGTAGATTGTTTCTGCCCGATAGCCACATAGATGCAAATAACGCCTGTGTTTTTCTGATTTAAAATAGTGTCGATGCAAATGGCTGTTTTGCCTGTCTGGCGGTCGCCGATAATAAGCTCTCTCTGACCTCGTCCTATGGGAATCATAGAATCAATGGCCTTGAGACCGGTTTGAAGCGGTTCTTTGACCGGTTGCCTCTCAACCACGCCGGGGGCAGGCATTTCAATCGGCCGGGTCTTCTTTGTTTCTATCTTTCCCTTGCCATCCAATGGATACCCCAATCCGTCAACAACCCTGCCAATAAGTTCTTCGCCTACAGGAACTTTTATGATTTCACCTGTTAACTTTACCTCATCGCCTTCTTTTATGGATTGACTCGAACCAAAGAGGGCCGCGCCTACCAAATCTTGCTCGAGGTTTAAAACCATGCCATAGATATTATTGGGAAATAAAAGTAATTCGCTGGCCATGGCTTCATCCAGGCCATAAATGCGGGCAATGCCGTCTCCTACCTCAATTACCGTCCCTATTCTGGCAGTCTGTATTTTATTCTGGTATTTTTTTATTTTTTCTTTTATTAAATCACTTAATTGAGAGGTACTCATTTTTTGTACCCAGCCCTTCTCCTCTTTGTAATTTTGAATCTTGATTTTAAATTTACTAAATTATCTATATTTGTCATTTATCTTAAATCTCTCCCAACCCTTTTAGGAAAGACGGGGTTCGCCCCATTAGAAATTTTTGGGGTTCATTTTAAAGTTTTTTCCATTTCTTCGAGCTGGCTTTTAACCGAACAATCAAAGATCCGGTTTCTGGCTATTATACGAAAACCCCCCACCAAGTCTTTGTTCTGCGAAAACTTCAAAATAATCTTACATCCAAATTTTTTTGACAGCACCTCTTTAATTTCATTTAGCGATTTTTTATCCTGTGCATAAGCAGCCTGCACTTCAACCTTTATCTCATCGTTGATGGCCCTTAAAATAGCGTTGTAGCTGTTAAGTATATCTTTTAAGTGTTCGATTTTCCCCTCACCCAAAAGCAATTTGATAAAATTCTGAGTGATTTCGGAAAATTTAAGTTTTTCGGCTATTGGCTTTACAAAAGCATTCTTCTCGGTTGGTGTTATGCCCGGATGCTTTAAAAATTTAAAGACCTGTGCATTACCTTCGAGGATATTATTAAAAGCGGCGAGATCCTCCTGCACATGTTCTAATTTTTTATTATCTTTTGAAAGTTCGCTTAGTGCCCTGGCGTATTTGTAAAAGTCGATATTAATATTCATCTTTTCTTAAGTTTTTTAAATCTTTTATGCCTTCTTCGATTATACGGCTGTCGTCTTTCTCGTTAATTTCCCTTTTTAATATCTTTGAGGCAATTGAAACAGAAGCGCCGGCAATAAATGTTCTTAAATTGATTTTGGCTTGTTGGGTTTCCTCTAAAATATCCTTACGGCTCCGCATTATTAAAGAAGACGCTTTTTTTTCGGCTTCGCCTAAAATTTTTTCTCCCAATTCTTCAGATTGTCTTTTTGCACTTTCCTGGATAGCCAGCGCTTGCCCTCGGGCCCAATCTAACTCTTTTTGCGAAAGAGACAGTTTTTTTTCGGCTTCGATTTTCTTTTTTTCCGCTTCTTCCAGAGTAGCTTTGACTTGCCTTGAGCGCTCATCAAGAAATTTTAGAAGAGGCCGATAGGCATATTTAGCCAAAATTGCTACCAGAATTAAAAAACTGATTACTTCAAATATTAAAGTAGCGTTTAATTTCATTTTTTCGGTTTAAAAAATTATTCCCATCCGGCAATCCATTAAAAAGCAAATAAGAATATTAACAGAATAGCAATAATTAAAGAATAAACACCTGTAGTCTCGGCAATAGCATCGGCCAAAATCATGGTCCTGGTTAAAGGGCCTTGTAATTCCGGCTGTCTGGCAATTCCTTCCATGGCCTTGCCCCCGATAAAACCTTCGGCAATGGCGGGTCCAATAGCTCCGATACCCATACAGATACCCGCGCCAAATAAGGCTGCTACCTTAACCAAGGCCGCTCCGTCAATAGGAATAGCCCGGGTAATTACCACTGCTTCTTCAGCCACTTGTTGCGCATAGACCAAATCCATAATTCACCTCCATTTTTAAAAACTATCGATTATCAGTTCTCAGTTCCACCAAGGACTGAGGATTCTTTTTATTCTCTCAACACACCTATATAAGCTGCAGCCAGCATAGAAAAAACGAAAGCCTGTATGGTGCCTACAAATAATCCAAAGAAAGCATTTAATATGGGCATGCTCAAAATATTAACAGGCAGCCCCCACCATCTAAAAATACGCCACAGAATTAAGGGCACCATGCTGACAACGATACCGCCGGCGAAAATATTACCAAAGAGACGAAAAGAATGAGAAAGCACTTTGCTGACTTCAGAAAAAATATTTGAAGGCAAGAGAAACCAGACCGGTTCAAAATAACTTTTTAAATATTTTAAAAATCCTTTTTTTCTTATAGCAGAAACATGAGCCACAAACAAAACCAAGAGCCCCAGCCCAAGACAGGTATTAAGGTCTTTGGTCGGAGCCCCAACTCCCGGGATAACGGTGCCCCAATTACAAACCAGCACAAACAGAAAAAGGCTTACTATAAAAGGAAGGAACTTCCTGCCGTCATCTCCTATGCTTTCTGCGAGCATATTATCAAACCATTCAACTATCAACTCAATAATAACCTGGTTTTTGGAAGGAACTTTTTTCAAAGAGCGCGTAGCCCAAAGACACCAGATTATTATTAATAAAATAATCGCCCAGCTGATAATTAAAGTGTGCGGATTTACCTCAAAGCTCCAACCCACAAATGGTGTTTCAAAACTACGCGTTGAAAACTGGGCTAATTCTTTCATTTTCTATATAATAAAAAATTATTTAAAAAAATAGACGCCTGCACAAACAAAAAACCGGCAGCCACACCAAAAAAAAGCTCAAATTCTTTTATAATGCAAATTGAGAATATAATTCCCATCATAAGCAACCTGAATACGTAACTGAATAAAAAATAACCATAAGGCCTTTTCTTGTTTTTGCTCGTAAAAAAAATGGCATTTTTTGCCAGTAGCCGAAAATTAACTATACCCAGCGTGGCGCCCACTACAAGCCCCCAGGCAAAAAAATATTTTTTGCAGGCAACGGCTAATATCAAGCCGCTTATTGTTAAACAAAGAACGGTTTTTTCTGTTTTAACTAAGGTGTTTTTTATCTCCTGCATCGTTTTTTAAAATAGAGCCTTCTTTAATAAGTTTATAGGCACCCATAAATCCGCCGATTACACCAAAGACCAAAAAAATAATAGTAAAAAGCGGCTCGGTGTGCAGCCTTTTGTCTAAAAAAATCCCCACAAATAAACCGATAAAGGTTGAAATTAAAAAGGTAAGCCCGAGTTGAATTATAAGCCCAAGATAATAAAAGAATTGCGTCTGTTTTCGCATTATAGAATAAGATTATCTTCTTTTTCGGCGTTTGTCAAGGGCAAATGGTAAAACCCTTAGAGCTCAGCCTGTCCATTCCCGCCTGCCAGCATGCGGGGGCGGGTAGAAGTTAAGAATTTAGGGTTAAGGCCTGTTGAAGGTTGAAACCTATCCGACTGGACAGACATGGTTGAGAATTGAAAGCTATCTTAGAAATCCATAGCTTTATAGATTTCTTCTGGTAGGCCGGGGCACTGTTTGTTGAGGAAAAATTTACTGGTTTGTGTCTGGGATTTTAAGAGTTTCTCCATCTCTTCTTTTGGGCGATAGGTAAATGGATTAAATTCCTTCAATCTTTCCGGGGATATGCCTTCTACTTTTACAGGAACAAGCACTTTTTTACCCCAGACAGGATGCGGTTCATATTCTACTGCTCCTCTGGCGGCCTGGAAAAGAAAAAGTTCTGTTTCTTCTATTGCGGGACCTGTTCCACCAACAGCTCTTTTCTTACCATTAACTTCCTGAAATTTGGCCTTGGCTACTCTTGTTTTTGCGCCGTCTCTTTCTGTTTCTACCCATTCATATTCGGTCCCTATTTTACCGGTAGTATTTAACTGATATATTTCTATTGGATCATCTGCTTTTTTTCTGTCTTTTAAAAACCCATAAAAACGCTTTATGTGTTCAGCGTTGCCTACGCCCATGGTAAAGGGCAGGCAGTAACGAGAGACATACTTTTCTTCTCCCACTCCCTTTCTGGCCTGGGCCGGATGACCAGTAGTTCTGCCGTCGGCTAACACCTTGGCGGCAAAAAGCGGATCTTTTAACTTTAACCAGGCGTAATCTGTTAAATAACCGGGGCTGATAAAAACCGCCATATTAAGAGGTATGGTTGAATTAACGTTGCCGTCAAAATAGCCTGTATCCGAGAGTCGCAAAACTGTTCTGGCGTTCTGATTTAAATTGCCGTGATATTGAAGCAATTCCCCTTTAAAGCTGACGTTGCCGTTCTTATCCCATTCTGTATTTTCGTGCAGGGCATGAGACGAAATAGCTGCCTTATAAATAGCAATTTGATTCTCATTAACGCCCTCGGTCTTCGTCCATGCACCCCTTTCGGGGCCGGTGACTACTTCGGGAAAAACACCCACTATGTCATCATTTTTAACAACCTGTTTTGAAATAAACTCCAATGGGTCCACGCCAAATTTCTTTTTATAAATCTCTGCCAGGCGCCTATCTACAATATAAAGACCATGAGTGGATTTGCCGCTTCCGGTCAGCCCCCAGGTAGACATAGCTATCTTTTTCTTCTTTCCTTCTTTGGTTTTAACGGTGAATTCTTTTAAAGAAGCGTGTTCTCCGGTGCCCCCTTTTTTAAAAACATGATAAATCCAATGGGATAAAAAGCCCTTTTTGCATTCACCCTGATAAGAGCTAACGATCACGAGGCTATAGCCATGATTTGGGAAGCGTATAACCTTGAGCATCTCATCGGTGTGGGGCACGTTGGGGTTCTCTAAATAATGAGGTATAAAAAAAAGTGTGGCTTCGGGTTCAAGTTGCGGGGAACCGGGAAAACTCAATTCTCTCCATCTATAAGCGATATCCGGAAATTGCGGGTCACAATAAAGACGACAACGCATCTGTGCTGCTGAGTCCGGCTGTCCTAAATTAGTATCAACTTGAATTATGGGCCGGCAAAGAATATGCTCAAGGGTTCTTAGCATGAGCTGCTTGTGTTCCGGTAAAAGGTCCTCTTCTCTCTCTACCACCATGCTGCCCGCCGCTGACCTTGACCAGATATTTGAGCTCCAGCCCCAGGAGTTATTCTTATAACGCGTGCCGTAACTTTGAGCTCTTTTAAATAAATCTTTGGGATTATTTTGAATAGCACAAATCCCGGCTTTTTCTTTTTCTTCAACGATTTTTTTAAACAGCCTTAAAAAATCAATTATAGTTATGTCTTTTTCTTTAATAGGCATTTATTTTCTCATCTCTAAAAATAAAAAGCGGCCGGAAAAAGTCTTTTTGCTCATGGCCGCCGGGTTAAGCCCAAAATTTTTTCTTGACATTGTTTTTAATTATCTCTCTGGATGGATAAATATCGACGATGATTTCATCCGGAGAAAACCACATTTTTATTTCTCGCTCTGCTTCTTTTTCGCTGGCTGAGGCGTGCAGAACATTTTCATAAATCCCTTTAGTGGTTATGCGTCCATATTGGCCTCTTATGGAAATGGGGTCTGCTTCCTCGGGGTTGGTAGCACCTGCCAAGTCCTTAACCTTGCTTATGGCATCTTCTCCCCAATAAACCATCGCCATTACTTTTCTTCGTCCATGAATGTCGCCCGTGATATAATGGATTAGTTCTCCAAAAAACGGTTTATCTTTTAAGTGACAATAGTGTTTTTCGGCCAGTTCTTTGGTAACTTTCAGAATTTTCGAGGCCACAATCTCTAGTTTGGTTTCTGATAGCCTGGTTAGTATGTTGCCGGTCAAGGATTTTTTAAGTCCATCCGGCTTTATTAGAACCAACGTTTGATTAATCATGTTTTTATCTCTTTTAGTATTCTATTTTTAATGTTTTATATTTTAAAAAAACTTCTTGGACCTGTCAACTAAAATTTTTTCTTTCGACGCTATAAATTGTTTTCCACGCTCTTATGCTTATGCGCCCAATAATTTTAGAACCCTGTTCATGTCGTTAGGGGAATAAAATTCGATTTTGATGGCACCCCTCTTTTTGCCAGCTGTAATTCTAACCCTGGTGCCAAAACGCCTTTGTAAATTTTCTTCGAGTGCAACTATGTTGGGGTCTCTGGTGACCCAGTTTTTCTTCCTTGTGCCGGGAACTGTGGCCACAAGACTCTCTGCGTGCCTCACCGAAATATTTTCTTTGATTATCTTTTTGCAAAAATCTATCTGCTTGGCAATGGTAGATAGAGAAAGCAATGCTTTGGCGTGGCCGAAATTAATTTTTCCTTCGCAGATACACTTCTGGACAAAGGCAGGTAAATTAAGCAACCGCAAGGTGTTGGTTATGGTGGTTCTGTCTTTGCCCACCGCCTTAGCAATTTCTTCCTGAGAAAGATTAAATTCTTTCATTAATTTCTCATAGGCGTGAGCTTGTTCAATAGAATTTAAATTCTCTCTTTGAATATTTTCGATAAGGGACATTTCCAGAAGCTCCGTGTCGTTAACGTTTTTTACAATAACAGGCATTTCATCAAGGCCAAGTGCTTTGGCGGCCCTGAGCCTTCTCTCTCCCGCAATAAGTTCATAGCCGTCTCTTTCTTTGTTGGGCCTGACCAGTATGGGCTGAATAACCCCCTTTTCTTTTATGGAAGAAATGAGTTCGTTGAGTCTATGGGGATCGAAATCTTCTCTGGGTTGAAATTTACTGGGAATAATCTCAGAAATTTTAAGACTAGTAACCTCTTCGCGGGCCTTTGTCCCTCCCGGGATTAACGCACTTAATCCTTTACCAAGTGCTCTTTTTTCTGCCATGATAGATGCTCCTTTTTTACTTAACTTCTTTTATTTCAAGTAGTTACAACTTTAAATCCGGGTATTGTTTTCCTGCGGCTGTTCTTCTTTATTCAAAAATTCTGATTCTAATTTTTGCGGCTCCTCTTTTGTTTCTGAAGAATCCCCTGTGGAATTTTGATTATGTCTTAAAAAATTCTCTGCCAGTTCTTTATATTTTAAAGCGCCTTTTGATTTCGCGTCATACATAAATATAGGCTTGCCATATCCAGGAGCTTCGGCCATTTTAATGCTTCTGGGTATAATTATATTATAGACTTTGTCTCCAAAATAATTTTTTACTTCATTAATAACCTCATCTGCTAATCTGGTCCTGAAATCAGCCATGGTTAAAATTACACCCTCGATTTCCAAGTATGGATTTAAATTTTCTTTAACCAACTTAATGGTGTTTAATAACTGGCTTATTCCTTCCAAGGAATAATATTCACATTGTAGGGGAATAATGAGCCGGTCGGCAGCTGTAAGTGCGTTTAAAGTCAACAGGCCAAGCGAGGGGGGTGTATCAATAAAAATATAGGAATATTCTTCTTTTATGGTTTCAATGGCCTGTTTAAGTTTGTTTTCTCTGCCCAATTCTGCTACCAGCTCAATTTCAGCACCTGTAAGGCGTATGCTGGAGGGCGCAAGATATAAATTCTTTATTTCTGTAGGAGAAATTATTTCTTTAAAATCCACGTGATTAAGCAGGCATTCGTAAGTGCTTGCGTTAACAGACTTTTTGTCCACTCCCAGGCCGCTGGTAGCGTTTGCCTGTGGGTCAATATCTATCAGAAGGGTTTTGTGGGAAGCCATGGCAACGTAACTTGCTATATTTATTGCAGTTGTGGTTTTACCCACACCGCCTTTTTGGTTGCAGATGGTTATTATTTTGGACATTTTCCTTTTGTTCCACGTGGAACAAAGTTCCACGGGGAACATGCCTGTTCTATTCTTTTAACGTCACTCTTACTTTAGCCTGAATAGCTCCTTTCATGCCAAAAAGCCCCCTTTCCTCCTCCGAAAGAACTTTAATAATTGCTTTATTTCTGCTAATACCTAAAATTTTAAGAGCTTTTTTAATGGCTTCTCTGGATGAAATTCCTTCAACCTCAACGCTTTTTGGCTTTTTTGGCATAAACTATCTCCTGCCCTACGGGGTGGTCTGCGATCTACCCAACAGGGTGTCTGCAACCTATCCGGCTACTGTCTCTACGGCCGGCATTGTCCTGGCAATATGAACTTGGACTAAGGTCATAAAAATGGTATTAGTTAACCAGTAAAGCACCAATCCTGATGGAAGGCTATAAAATATTATACCAAATACAAGCGGCATCATCAACATCATTTTTTGCTGTTGTTCTGTTTGGGGATCAGATTTGCCTCGTTTATATGACGACATCTTTTGCTGCGCAATCATGGCTCCAATCATTAAAAGGGGAAGCAAGTTTAGTTTATCGCCCAGAAATGGAAGTTTAAATGGAAGATTGGCAACGGCGTCTGGCTCTGAAAGATCTTTTATCCACAAAAAGTGGGCCCCTTTTAGTTCGACGGAACGCATCAGGGTTATATATAAGGAAATAAAAATGGGCATCTGCAAAAACATTGGCAAGCATCCGCCCAGGGGATTAACCTTGTATTTTCGATAAAGCTGCATAGTTTCGCGCTGTAATTTGTGCGGGTCATCTTTGTGCAATTCTCTTAATTTGCTAATATGCGGCTGTATAACCTGCATCTGCCTCATAGATTTGAAGTTTTTTAAGGTAAGTGGAAATAAAATCACACCGATTGCCAGGGTTAAAATTATTATTGCCACTCCGTAATTATGGGTGATACCATAAAAAAAGTGCAATGATTTTAATAGAAATTTACAAATAAAATTTAGCTTTCCAAAATAAATTGTGTCCTGGAGATTATAAACTGTTAGATATTTATAATCAGCGGGTCCGGCATAAAGCAGGTATTTGTGAGAAATTGATGAGTTGGCGGGAACTACAATGGTGTCGGTTTCCAGGCCACAAACAAGATTATCTTTGTCGACAGAGCGCGCCACGCTGGCGGCTGCAGAATCAGGAGATTCGGGCTTAAGAGCAACTTCATAATGGGTGTTTCTTAGGGCTGTCCAGCTTGTAATTCCACTATGTTTAACCCAATTCTCCGTCTTTCTTAAGTTTCTGAGATTCTCCCATAAAATTGTGCCATCAACCTTTGATTCAATGCCCGAAAAGCGCTTATCCATCTTGTTGGACTGATTAATGCCGGAAGCAGCCACTATAAGATATTTTACCTCTTTGTCTTGATTGGAAAAATTGTTAAAAATTAGTTCTAACTCTATGCCATACTTAGACTTACTAAAAGAAATTTTTTTGTAAAGTCTTAATTCTTTGGCAATGTCTGCGCTGAAACTGACTTTGCCATTTTCTTTTGTCATCTTGTATTTTAGTTGTGCCGTTTCTTTTGGTTCGGCACCGAACCAAAAAGCAAGGGGAGCAAAACATGCCTCTTCCTGTTTTACCAAAAAGAATGCTTCGTCTTCTTTGAAATCTTCTTCATTTTTAAGTAAAATTTCTTTTATAACCGCCCCTTCCGAAGAAAGACGAAGAAAAAGCCCGTTACCTGAAATGGTTGTTTCTCCAGCTTCCCGGCCGGGCTGCAATTCCTGTGAGGATTGAGGCTTTTGTGCTTGGGACATTACCGGCCCTGCCTGTTCTTCCTTTCTTGCGGAAAACATCTGGGATGTTTCGGTCTTTGCTGCGGGTTTGCGATAAAACTTGCTCGCTATGCCCTGATAAATTAAAAGCACGGCTATAGACAAAACAATAGCCAATATTGTGCGTTTTTCCATCATTATATACTCCCTTTGAGTGGGTGTTTCTTTTAAGGTTTATTTAAATAAAATATGTTTTTTTGTTGAATAGCTGTAAAATAATTTTTATTTAACAGGATCAAATCCACCCCTTGAAAGCGGGTTGCATCTTAGAATGCGCCAGATAATATAGAGAATGGCCTTAAAAAAATTATGCTTTTTAAGGCAAATTATAGCATACTCTGAACAAGTTGGATAATATCTACAAGAGGGTAACTTCAACCAACTCAAGTAGTTACGATAAAACCTTATTATAAAAATACCTGCTCGATTTATCATGTTTATCTTACTTTAAGTTTTTTTAACAGGCAAAAAAGCTCTTTTTTTGTTTCTTCATAGGAAGGGATTTCTTTGGTCTTGACCACAATCAACCTGTCGTAACCGCCACTGCCCACGCCCTCTTTTTGTGCCTGGGCTAAAGAAGCCTTTATTCTTCGGCGAAAAAGATTTCTGTCGGAAGAATGTCTGATGGTTTTTCGAGAAATTGATACGGCCGACCGGCAAAAAGAAAGTCGATTTTCACGCGCATAAACAATGAGGTTCGGGCCCACGATTTTCTCTGGCTTTTTTAAAAGAAATTGAATTTCCCCGTTCTTAAGCCGCTTATCTTTAGAAGAAGGTGGTTTCACTTATAATTTAAACAGTTAATCTTTTCCTGTTTTTTTTGCGGCGACGGGCCAAAACCCCTTGGCCGTCGGAACTTGCCATGCGTTTTCTAAAACCGTGTTTTCTTTTTCTCTTTAAGTTTGATTTTAGAGTAAGATTCTTTTTCATGATTAAAAATTATAACATAAATAAAATTATAGTCAAGCGAACTTTGTTCTCGATAAACAGAAATGCAGTTTTGGGTGTTTGACGCCTTTGGGCTCATCTAGTGCCGCTTGTTGCATTATAAGAATCTATTTTATAAAAACAAAGTTTGGAAAATATAAAAAACCTCTTGAAAAATTTTTCTTTTCTGATATAATTAAGCCGGTATTTTGCGGTCTCAAGAAAATCATATGACCTGCGGGATTAAACAAGTTCTTGGGAGCCTGTTGACAAGGCCCTTCTTTTAAAGGAATTGGGAAGGTCTGTTCCTGTGGATAACTTGTGAATAATTTATCAGCAAACAGCGTATTCCAAAAGAAGGCGACTTTTTAATGCCAACTTTATCGCCGGGGGTTTGCTTGTTTATTGGCTAAGCAGTTTGTTAATTTTGTCCCGGGAGTTATTTTTTTAATTGTAACTGCTTGTGTTAATTTGGGTTGCGGCGATGTGTTGGCATGGTTTTGTTATCGAAAAGGTTGATTTTTGTTCAAGCCTTGTCTTTTTTTGTGTTCCTCCCGGGGCGTGCTTTTGAGGGCTTGCCGGCAAGTGGTTGTGGATAAATCTTGTTTTTGCCTGAAAAAGCATCTGACAACAAAAACAAAAAACACTTTAAACAACCTTAACTCAAAGTAAAAAAATGACGCAAGTCGCAAAAGAAATTTGGCTCAAAATAAGCGAAGAACTTAAAAAAACCTTAAGCCCTCAGAGTTTCGAAACCTGGATAAGCCCTTTAAAACCTACGGGGCTTAAAGACGATCTTTTGACTATCGAAGCGCCAAATAAATTTTTTAAGGATTGGTTGGTAGAGCATTATCAGGAACAAATACTAAAAATTGCTAATCGGCTAATGGGAAAAAGGGCAACCCTTTCGTTTGTTATGAGCCAAACGGAAAAACCTTTTATAAAACCTTTTTCAAAAAAGCGCGGCAAGGCTGTTTCGGGCGGCCTTAGTATTTTCTTAAATCCCAAACATACCTTTGAGGATTTTGTGGTTGGTCCTTCGAACCGCTTCGCTCACGCCGCCACCCTGGCCGTGGCTGAGTCGCCCGCTGATGCCTATAACCCGCTTTTTATCTATGGAGGTGTTGGGCTTGGAAAAACCCATTTGATGCAGGCTATCGGCCACCACCTTCTGAAAAACAAACCCCAAATACAAACCCTTTATATTTCAAGCGAGAGGTTTACTAATCAGTTAATAAGCGCTATACAAAATCGCACCACATTTAGCTTTAGGGCTAAATATCGAAGTGTGGATGTGTTGCTCATCGACGACATTCAGTTTATTGCCGGCAAAGAAAGCACCCAGGAGGAGTTTTTTCATACTTTCAACACCCTTTATGATGCGCGCAAACAGATTGTAATCTCAAGCGACCGGCCCCCAAAAGAAATTCCAAAACTGGAACAACGGCTCGTTTCTCGTTTTGAATGCGGACTTATAACGGACGTTCAGCCGCCGGATTTAGAAACGCGCATTGCTATCCTGCGGAAAAAAGCAGAAAAAGAGGTGGTGGGCGTTCC
>CAYUDR010000017.1:0-13822 GCA_964443705.1 uncultured Planctomycetia bacterium
GTCTTGCGCCGTGTATCCACCGAGAGGAAAAAGATATCTACGGGCATGTAGTAAAAGATGTAATTTTGTTTTTAGAAGGAAACCGCAAGCAGTTAAGCGCTCGCCTTAATCAAAGAATGGCTCAATATGCCGCCAATCAGGAGTTTGAAAAAGCCCTCTTGGTAAGAAACCAGATAAAGGCGCTTATTTCTCTTACTACTCCCCGGCAGGAAACAGGAGGGGCGCTAAAAAAATTAAAAGAACTCCTTCATCTTAGAAATATACCAAGAAGAATAGAGGCCTTTGATATATCTAATATTGGCGGCAAAGAGGCCGTTGGTTCGCTTGTGAGTTTTATAGACGGAGAACCGCAGAAGGTGAATTATCGAAGGTTTAAAATAAAATTTGTCAGGAAGATAGATGATTATGCTATGATAAAAGAAGTAATTGCAAGGCACGGGCGGAGCCTTATTGAAGAAAAAGAAAGAAAACCGGATCTTTTAATAATTGATGGCGGCCGCGGTCATCTGTCGATTGCATTAAATCAACTAAAGGCAATGAGGCTCGGGGGCATAAGAGTGGTAGCTATGGCCAAAGAACATGAACATCTTTATATTGAAAATAGACTACAGCCAATTGAATTATTAAAATTTCCAAAGGCACTTTTTTTAATGCAGCGCATAAGAGATGAAGCGCATCGTTTTGCCATAAACTACCATCATAAATTACGTTCGAGGAGTATGCGGGCTTCGGTGCTCGATCAGATTCCCGGCATAGGTGAGAAGCGAAAAAGAATTTTGCTCAGAAATTTCGGTTCTCTTAACAAGATAAGAACCGCAAAACCTTCCGAGCTTAATAAATTGCCTACCATAGATGAAAAAATTACCAGAAGAATTATTGAATATCTTAAAAACTAAGGGCTTTAGTAAATTTCAAATCTCTGTTTATAGAGCTACTTTTGCCATACCCCCCGGCCAAACCAGGAGTTACAGCCAGATAGCCACGCACATCAGTCGTCCCACAGCCGTAAGGGCGGTGGCAAATGCCCTGGCCAAAAATCCCCTGCCATTGGTCATTCCGTGCCATCGTGTAATTAAAAAAGACGGAAACATAGGCGGTTATAGGTGGGGCGAAGACAACAAGAAGAAGTTATTAGCAAAAGAAAAGATTTTCTTATCCTAAAAAAGATTTTATACTAAAGACTAAAATGAGCAATAAACTCAAACTTATATTAAAGGGCCTTAACGAACAGCAAAAAGAGGCTGTAACCAGCGGTGACGGGCCGCTTTTAATTATTGCCGGGGCCGGAACAGGCAAAACAAATGTTATTACCCGCCGCGTTGCTTATTTGCTCGCAACTGACAGAACCATGCCGGAAGAAATACTCGCCCTTACTTTTACTGACAAAGCAGCCATCGAGATGGAAGAAAGAGCAGACATGTTAGTTCCTTACGGTTGCACCCAGATGCAAATAAGTACTTTCCATGCTTTTGGGGATAAAGTTTTAAGGGAACACGCGCTTGAGCTTGGCATTGACCCGGAATTTGAAGTTTTGACCCAACCCGAACAGATAATTTTTATAAAGGAACACCTTTTTGATTTTCCTCTCCAATATTACAGACCACTTGGCGACCCCACCAGGTTTATTAAAGCCCTGGTAACAGTTTTTTCTCGTGCACGAGATGAGGATATCAGCGTCGAAGAATATAGGGCCTATATAAAAAAATTAAAAGAGAAAACAAAGGAAGATGCAGAAGATAAAGCCCTTGAGGAGTTTTTAATCCAGCAAGAGGAAATAGCGTCGAGTTTCAAGATTTACCAGCGCTTAAAGGAAAAACACGGCAAAGTAGATTTTGGAGACCAGTTTTATAAAACGCTCCAGCTTTTAAGAACTCATCCGCTTATTCTTCGGGAATATCAAAGCCGCTTTAAGTATATCCTGGTGGATGAATTCCAGGATACAAACTATGCCCAGTTTCAGCTGGTAAAGCTGCTGGCCGCAAAACACAAGAATATCACCGTAGCGGCTGATGATGATCAGTCTATCTATAAATTCAGAGGAGCGGCAGTTTCCAACATTTTAAACTTTATTGAAACTTATCCGGAAGCTAAAGTGATTTCTATTACCAAAAATTACCGCTCTACCCAGCAGATACTTGATATGGCCTACCGTCTCATAACTTATAATAATCCGGACAGGTTAGAAGTTAAAAAAGATATAGATAAACACCTGATAGCCAGCAACCTGCCCGGCCAAAATCCCAGTCATATCCACTGCGACACTGTTTTTACCGAAGCAGAAAAGGTAACTGCTTTAATTGAAGAAAAAGTCAAAACAGGCAAGTATAAATATCAGGATTTTGCTATTCTGGTTCGCTCCAACAATGATGCTGATTCATTCCTGCGCGCCTTGAACATGAAAGGCATCCCCTGGCGTTTTAGCGGGAACCAGGGTTTATATTCAAGGCCGGAAGTCAGATTGGCTATTTCTTTCCTAAGGGCAATTTCAAATTTAGATGACAGCATCAGTTTATATAATCTGGCTAGTTCCGAAATATATCGGCTCGATATGCTTTCTTTAACTATGTGCATGAGGAGGGCCACTCGAAACAACAGAGGACTTTTTGATGTTTTCAAAAATCTTGATAAATATTTTGAAGCAGAGCAAATTTCAATTACAAACCGCGCCACTATAGATAAAATAGTTTCCGATATAAAAAAGTATATCGAGTTTTCGCGCCGGGAAACTTCAGGCAAGGTCCTTTATAAATTTCTTAACGATACGGGTTATTTGAAACGACTAACCAAAGAAGAGACGCTGCAGGCGGACGAAGAAATTCAAAACTTATCCAAATTTTTTGATATCGTCAGGAATTTTGAAAGACTGACGGAAAGAGACAGGGTAACCGCTTTTGTGGCACACCTGGATATGTTAATCAGAGCCGGAGATGACCCGGCAGTAGTTGAAGCAGATCTGGATATGCCCGCGGTAAATATTTTAACCATTCACAAGGCTAAAGGCCTTGAATTCAGAGTAGTTTTCCTCGTAAGTCTGGTCATGGGCAGGTTCCCCTGGCCAAAAAGAAGGGATAGAATTGAATTGCCGGATGAACTGATAAAAGATATTCTGCCCCTTGGGGATTTTCATATCCAGGAAGAAAGGCGGCTTTTTTATGTTGGTATGACCAGGGCCAGGGAAGAACTTTACCTGACTTCAGCCCAGGATTACGGAGGAGAGCGATTAAGAAAAATTAGTCAATTTGTAGTAGAGGCACTCGGCAAGTCCAAAGAGGAAACACTGCCTCTCAAGTCTTCTGCCCGCCAGGTAATAGAACGCTCTGCCCCAATTCCAAAAGAAAGCGAGGGCGCCCTTGAGGGCGAGATACCCGAAGATAAAGTTCTCTCCTTAAGCTGGAGAAAAATCGATGATTATTTTACCTGCCCTTTAAAATATAAATATGTTCATATTTTGCGGGTGCCGGTTACAGAACATCATACTGTTGTCTACGGCAAGCTGCTCCACGACTGTGTTAATTTTTATTATAAAAACAAAATGGGCAATAAAAATATAAACTCAAATGATTTAGCAAATTTCTATCGAGAGAACTGGCGCAGCGAAGGCTATTTGAATAATGCCCACGAGCAGGAAAGGTTTGATAGAGGCCTTATGACCTTAGAAAGTTTTTTTAAGCGGGAAGAAGAAAGAAAAATATTGCCCGCTTATCTGGAAAAAGAATTTAAAATTAATATTGGTTTTGAAAAAATTGTGGGACGTTTTGATAGAATAGATATTCTTGATGATAAAGTTTACATAATAGATTACAAGTCTTCTTCTGTTGCCGAGAAAAAAGAAGCCGATAAGCGCGCCCGCCAGAGCATGCAGATGGGCATTTATGCCTTGGTGTATAAATTAATTTATGGCAAAATACCCCAAGAAATGCATTTATATTTTCTTGAATCGGGTATAATCGGGTGTGTCAAAAAAACTGAGGGCGATTTAGAGAAAGTGACAGAAAAAATTAAAGAAGTAGCAGTTGGTATAAGAAGGCAAAATTTCGAGGCCAAACCCAAATACAACGCCTGTCAATGGTGTGCCTATAATCAAATTTGCCCCTACACTGCTTATAGAACAGCCTTTTAAGATGATTATTAACGTTAAAGTTAATTCTAAAGCTAAAAAAAATCTGGTAAAAAAAGAGACAGAGGATTTATTCCGCGTATACGTAACTGCTCCGGCGATTAAAGGGAAAGCCAACAAGGCCGCAATTGAGCTGCTGGCGGACTATTTTGATGTGAGTAAAAGCATGATTTCTATATTGAGCGGAAAAAAGAATCGGCACAAAGTCCTTAAAATTAGCAATAGATAGGTGTCTTAAGCTATCTTTCTAAAATAACGGGAGATGTTGGTGAAGAATTTAGAAGTTGCTGAGATTTTTAAAAACATCGCCAGTATACTTGAAATAAAAGACGAAAATCCTTTTCGCATAAGAGCTTACGAGAAAGCGGCGCAGGCCATAGAAAACTTAACAAGTGATTTAGAGAAACTTTCGCGAGAAGACCGCCTGACCGAATTACCCGGCGTGGGCAAAGACCTGGCTTTAAAAATAAAAGAAATTTTAAAGACCGGTACTCTGAAACAATATGAAAAATTAAAAAAAGAAATTCCGCAGGGCTTGATTGACATGCTTGCTATTCCGGGGTTAGGGCCCAAGACAGTCAGATTATTATTTGAAAAATTAAAAATCAAAGACTTATTGACCTTAAAGAAAAAACTTAAAGCCGGTGAGGTATCTGGTTTACCCGGCATGAAAGAAAAGACAATCCAGAATATCCTGCGCGGCATTGCCATTGTTGAAAAAGGCGCAGAAAGAATGACTTTAAATGTCGCTGATGGAACAGCTAATGAAATCATTTCCAGTCTTAAAAGATTGAAAGAGGTAGAAAAAATAAGTCCTGCCGGTAGTTTGCGGAGGAGGAAAGATACTGTTAGAGATATTGATATATTGATTACTTCTGCAAAACCGCAGTTTATAATAGATAAATTTACTACTCTGGGGCAGGTAAAAGCTATTATTGATGAAGGTGCTACCAAGGCAAGTATTCTAAGCAGGCGCGGCGTGCAGATAGATTTAAGAGTGGTAAAAGAAAAATCCTATGGCGCGGCGTTGCTTTATTTTACCGGTTCTAGGGCCCATAGTATAAAATTACGCAAGATGGCCCAGCAGAAAAAGTGGAAGATAAATGAGTATGGATTATTTTCCGCCTCAGCCAAAGGCAGATGCGCCTCTGGCGCAAAGGGCACTAAACAGATAGCCGGTTTGACCGAAAAAGAGATATACGCAAAATTAAAACTTTCCTTTATTCCCCCCGAACTAAGAGAAGACTCAGGTGAAATTGAGGCGGCTATGGCAGGTAAACTGCCTCAGTTAATTGGTTACAATGATATTAAAGGAGATTTACACGTTCACTCAAACAAAAGCGATGGCGTCTATAGTGCAGAGCAAATGGCGCAAGCAGCCCAGATGAAAGGATACAAATATATAGCTATTACTGATCATTCTCGCAGTTTAAAGATAGCAGGGGGGTTGTCGATTAGAGATTTAAAAAAGCAAAAACAGGAAATTCGCAAGCTAAATAAGAAATTTTCTAATTTTACCATTCTAACCGGCAGCGAGGTCGACATCAAAGATGATGGCTCTCTTGATTATCCCGACTCTATGTTGAAGGAACTTGATATAGTCATTTGTGCCATACACACTGGTTTTAAACAGTCAAAAGAGAAGATTACCAGGCGCATAGTTAAAGCTATGCAAAATAAATATTCAACCCTTATTGCTCATCCTTCAGGAAGACTTATTGGCACCAGAGATGCTTATGAGCTTGATTATGATGAAATTTTTAAAGCGGCCTTGGATACAAATACTTTTTTAGAAATTAACGCTCATCCTCTCAGGCTTGATTTAACGGATATTTGGTCGAGGCAAGCTAAAGAGAGGGGCCTTGAGATGATTATTGATACAGATGCCCACACTACCGAGCACTTGGATTATATGAAATACGGCATAGCTACTGCCCGCAGGGGCTGGCTTGAAAAAAAGGATGTTTTAAATACTTTACCGCTTAAAGAACTCTTGAAGAAAATAAAAAGATAGAACAGCTAAAACACAGCCTGTCAGAGAGAAACCATAGCATAAGTTTTAATAATGTCAAAAATAGGAAAAATAAAACAGCAGTTTATAAATCTTTTAACAACAAACCACGAACCCAAACAAATAGCTTTAGGCGTGGCAATTGGTGTATTTATTGGCATAAGCCCTCTTTATGGATTACAAACGGCTATAGCATTGCTTATAGTTTTGCTAATGCCAAAAATTAATAAAGTATCTGTTATTTTAGGCACACAAGTTTCATTGCCCCCAGCTTATATTTTTATTTGCTTGATAAACCATCGAATAGGAAAGTTTGTTTTACGCAAGCCATATTCGCCTTTATCTTTGCCTGCTTTAGGAGATTTTACCTGGGAAAATCTTATTGACACCTTTATGTCACTTTCTGTAGGTAGCTTTATCTTTGGCATGATATGCTCTATATTAGTGTATTTCTTAACATTAAACATTGTAGTTATCCTGCGCAGCAAGAGAAATAGAAAATAACTACCGCTGTATAGGTTAAGAGCTTGACGGAGAAAAACAAATTGGGGTATAAAATTTTCATCGGGACTTCCGGTTGGAGCTATAAACACTGGAGAGGTATTTTTTATCCAAAAGACCTGCCGGCTGACAGATGGTTTGAATATTACTGCCGCTATTTTCAGACAGTTGAAATAAATAATAGTTTCTATCATTTGCCGAAGATTAAAACCTTTAAAGCCTGGCATGCAAAGGCCCCGAAGGATTTTATATTTTCTGTTAAAGGGAGCCGCTTTATTACTCACATGAAGAAATTAAAAGAACCGCGAAAATCAGTAAAAAAATTTCTAACCCACGCTTCTTATTTAAAAGAAAAATTAGGGCCGGTGCTTTTTCAGCTTCCGCCGCGCTGGAAAGTGAATATCGAACGCCTATCAACCTTCATAAAGAGCTTACCCGGAAATTTAAAATTTGTTTTTGAATTCCGGGGGAATTCGTGGTTTAATAAAAGAATCTTCGAACTTTTAAATAAAGAGGAGCAAGCATTTTGTGCGCATGATATGCGCGGGATAGATTGCCCGCGCCTTATGACCGATAAATTAGCTTATATTAGATTTCACGGCACCACTCGAATTTATGGAGGCAAATACAGCAGGAAACAACTCGAGGACTGGGCAAGCTTTATCAGGAGATGTGCAAAAAAGGGCGAAGTCTACGTTTATTTTAATAACGATGCGCAGGGATATGCCATCGAGAATGCTCTTATGTTGAAGAAAATCCTCAAACAATAAGAGAGCCCTTATAAAGGGGTCAACTCCCTTTTATAACCCCTTTGCCCTTTACCAAGCGGCCTTCTTTTGATATTGTTGAAACTGGTAATTCTCTTTAGTGGAATTAGAATAATTAATTAAAAAAGGGAGGAAGAATGAAAAATATCATTATTTGTATAGTGCTTAGTTTTGCCATGTTAGTCACAGCAGCTTGCGCTGAGACAATTGGCAAAACCAACAAAGAGGTGCGTGCTATCGCCGAGCCCATTTTAGACAATATCTTTGACGGCATAGAAGCAGATAGCTACGCGACATGGTCAAAAGATTTTGATCCAACCATGAAAGATGTGCTTACGAAAGAGAAATTCGCCGAAAGCAATCAGCAAGTAAAGGAACGAATGGGAAATTGCACCTCTCGTAAATACCTTGCCTTCTTAAACAAAGGCGAGGTGACAATGATTTTATGGAAGGCTGTTTTTGATAAAACCAAAGACGATGTTTTAATTACATTGGTTCTGTCTTCGCGAGACGGCAAGTATCAAGTTGCCGGATTGTGGTTTCAATAAAAATCAAAATGCCAAGAGAAAAAATAACCCCAAGACAGAAGAATATATCTTTTTTATTAAAAGAGAAAAAGAGCCTGATTGCTGACAAGATAAAACTAACTTTGCCGAAGAAAAAAAAGTAATTTTTGTCAAATTAAGATTTGCCAAATGGGAAAAAGAAATGTTTAAAGGTATAATATATATATTTATAGGCCTGGCCTTGATTTTTGGATATATTAAATATATGGAAAGCCGCGGCATATTCTTTCCCCTTAGAAATGTTGAGGCCACACCCTCTTTCCTGCATATTCCATTCGAGGATGTCTATATCAAAACAGAAGATAATATTAAACTAAACGGCTGGTTTATTCCCGGGGAGGGCGCAAAGTATACTATTTTGTTTTGCCACGGCAATGCCGGTAACATCGGAAATAGATTAGAAAAAATAATTTTTCTTCGAGAGGCAGATGTAAATATTTTTATCATTGATTACAGGGGATACGGAAAGAACCAGGGAAGACCAACAGAAGAAGGATTATATCTGGATGCCGCAGCAGCTTACAATTATTTAGTGAATACACGCGAGATTAAAGCAGAAAATATTATATTATATGGAGAGTCTATAGGCACAGCGGTTATTATAAATCTTGCTTCGAGGGAAAAGATTGCCGGATTAATAGCCGAGGGAGCATTCAGCACCGGCAGGGATATGGGGAAGCAGATATATCCTTTTTTACCAGCATTTATTTTTTCCAATAAATTTGATTCTCTGTCAAAAATTAAAGATGTTAACGAACCCAAATTATTTATTCATAGCAGAGATGATGAGATAGTTCCTTTTGGCCTGGCGAAGAAACTCTTCGATGCTGCCGGAGAACCAAAGCAATTAAAAGAAATAAAGGGTTCTCATAATAGTTGCTTTTTAGACTGCCGGGAGGCAACTCTAGCCTGCATTAAATCATTTATTGAACAACTTCAGGGTTCCGTTAGCGGGCGCTAAGATAATCCGCGCGCATATTTTTTCCTTTGCTGTACGCGGTGCTGTTCGATGGTTTTGCCTCGCACACTTGTACAGTTTTTTAGTTGATGAAAGTGAGAATCTTTTGCCGAAATTATGTTTTTAAAAATTTTGCTTTAAAAAAAATTCATGCTATAATGACATGCTGTAACAGGAAATAAAAAATTAGAATAGTTTAAAAAGGGAGGCGGCTTTGTTCGAGGGTCAAAAAGTAAAAATAAGATTGAAAAAGAGTCTTTCTGAACAAAAAATGAGGGTGTTTGTCGGCAGGGTTCTTTACATGAACAATGACTGGTTAAAAGTAGAGGGAAAGTTTTATACCCTTGCCAAGGGAGAAAGGATGCCGAGAGTTGATGAGAAAAGCCGGGTATTAGGCATTCCGCGTGAGAATATAAGCATCTTAAGGGTTCTTCCTCAGGATATTGATTTTGATAATTTGCAATATACTATTAAAGACAACAGATTAATGATAAGCGTGGGAGATAGTCAGCCGGTAAGTATTAGTGAATAAAAAAGAAATTTTGGATTTTTCACAAATGTGCGATGCAAAACCATCGCACATTTTTCTTTAATCTATCTTGCAATTAAATATGATATATGTTAAAATTCAATGAAAATACGGGTTAATTGCTTATTTGAATTAAAGGCGAAGGCGAAATGACTAAAAATGAACTTACCCAGAAATTTAGATATATAAATAAAAAGTTAGAAGACACGCGAGGTTATCTTTGACCTGGATCAGAACCTGAAAGAAATAAAAGAGTTAGAGAAAAAAACTCAACTCCCCACCTTCTGGCAAAATGCAAAATCCACCCAGTCTACTATTCAGAAATTAAAGCGCCTGAAGTCCAGAGTTGCTATCTGGCAAAGAGCCAAAAAGGAATACGAAGAACTTAAAGAATTGCTTGAGTTAGTAGAAGAAAACGATCTCAAAAGCCTCCAGGAAATCGAAGAATCAGCAAATGAAGTTTGCGAAGAGATCGAAACTATTGAGTTCAATAGCTTATTAAGTGGTGAATTTGATGCCAATAACGTCATTCTGAGTATTCACGCCGGCGCCGGAGGAACTGAATCCTGTGATTGGGTTAGCATGTTAATGCGTATGTATAGCAAGTGGGTGGAGAATAGGAAATTTAAGATAAAAATTATTGATATTTTAACGGGGGACGAAGCGGGCATTAAAAGCGTGACGGTGATGATAAAGGGTGACTATGCCTACGGATATTTGAAGGCGGAAAGTGGGGTGCATCGACTTGTGCGGATTTCTCCTTTTGATGCCAACAAAAGGAGGCATACCTCATTTGCCTCGGTAGATGTAATTCCTGAAATAGAAAACGACATAAAAATAGATATAAATAGTTCAGATTTAAGAATAGATACCTATCGTTCAAGCGGAGCCGGAGGCCAGCATGTCAACGTTACCGATTCAGCAGTGAGAATAACGCATCTGCCCACAGGTATAGTTGTTCAATGCCAGAACGAACGTTCTCAGCATCAGAATAAATTTATGGCTATGAAAGTGTTGAAAGCCAGGCTCTATGAATTAGAGAGAAAAAAACAAAAAGAAGAACTGGAAACTCTTTTCGGCCAGAAGGGTGAAATTGCCTGGGGCAATCAAATTCGCTCTTACGTGTTTACGCCTTATACTATGGTAAAAGATCACCGCACAGGATATACCACCGGCAATGTGGAGGCGGTTATGAACGGAGAGCTGGATAAATTTATCCATGCCTATCTTAAAATGAAGGCCAAACCTACGGAGTAAAAAGCGAGTGTTTGCATTTATTTTAAAAAAGATATTTGGTACGCAAAACGAAAGATTTCTAAAGAAGATTCAGCCTTTAGTGGATAAGATAAATTCTCTTGAAAAAGAAGTTTCTTCTCTCTCGCAGGATGAGATGCAAAATAAAAGCAAAATGTTTAAAAAACGCTTATCTGAAGAGAGAAAAGAACTGAAGGAAAAAATGGCTGATCTTTTGAAATCGCTTAACGAAGCACACATAGAAGACAGAACAAAAATAGAAGATGAACTTAAAGCTATAAAAGAAAAATTAAAAGTCAGAACAGAGACCGTTTTAGAAGAAATACTTCCTTTGGCCTTCGCCATGATAAGAGAAGCAGCTCAAAGAACAATTTCCATGCGGCATTATGATGTTCAGCTGATAGGAGGCATAGTTTTGCACAGAGGTTATATTGCCGAGATGGCAAATGGCGAAGGAAAGACTCTGGTTGCCACACTACCGGCCTATCTTAATGCCTTGGTGGGCGAAGGGGTGCATGTGGTTACGGTTAATGATTACTTAGCCGAGCGCGACCGCCAATGGATGGGCCCGGTTTATGAATATATGGGCTTGACGGTTGGCGTTGTTCAACACGACATGTCGCCAAAAGAAAGGCAAGTTGCCTATAATAGCGACATAACCTATGGCACAAATAATGAATTTGGATTTGATTATTTAAGAGATAATATGACGCTTGCGAGGAAAGATCAGGCCCAGGCCGGACGGCACCATTATGTAATAGTTGATGAGGTTGATAGTATTTTGGTTGATGAAGCACGCACCCCCTTGATTATCTCAGGGCCGGCGGAGGAATCCACGGATAAGTATTATCAGGCCAACAAAATTATTCCCTTTTTAAAAAAAGGCAGCCGGGACGAAGAAGCCAAGACGGAAAGCGGAGACTTTGTTATAGATGAAAAGGCCAAGTCATCCTATTTAACCGAAGAAGGCGAACTTAAAGCAGCCAAATTGCTGGGCGTAGAGGATACTCTTGGTTTTCAGATGAAATACAAACATCTGGCAGCTCAGGCATTGCGGGCTCACCATAATTTTAAGATAGATACCGACTATGTGATCAAGGATAAACAGGTTATTATTGTAGATGAATTTACAGGAAGATTAATGGCGGGCAGAAGATGGTCAGATGGTTTACATCAAGCCATTGAAGCCAAAGAGGGATTAAAGATTGAACGGGAAAATCAAACCCTGGCAACTATCACTTTGCAGAATTATTTTAGAATGTATAACAAGCTTTCCGGCATGACGGGAACAGGCTGGACCGAAGCAGCTGAATTTGCGCAAATTTATAAACTTGAAGTTATAGTTATTCCCACCAATGAACCCACTCAAAGAGTAGATGCCCCTGATTTAATCTATAAATCTCAGAAGGAAAAATATGAAGCGGTTTGTGAGAAAGTAGAGGAGCTATATAAACAGAAAAGGCCGGTTTTGGTAGGCACGACTTCGATAGAGAAAAATGAGCTGCTAAGTGATATGTTAAAAAGAAGAGGCGTGCCTCATCAGGTACTGAACGCCAAATATCATGAAATGGAAGCGCATATTGTGGCTCAGGCCGGGCATGTTGGGGCGGTTACCATTGCTACCAATATGGCAGGTCGGGGCACAGATATTCAACTGGGCGGAAATGATGAGTATATGACTGAAGATGCCCTGCGGCAGGCAAAAATCGGCCCATATGACACTAATTATAAAGAAGAATACCAGGCGTTATTGGAAAAATTTTCCCGCAAGGTTGCTGAAGAGAAAGAAAAAGTTATGAAATTGGGCGGATTATATGTAATTGGCACAGAGAGACATGAGTCGCGCAGAATTGATAATCAGCTTCGAGGAAGAGCGGGACGCCAGGGAGCAAGTGGTTATTCGCAGTTTTATCTATCTTTGGAAGACGACTTAATGAGAATCTTCGGCTCGGATAGAATTAAGGGCGTTATGGAAAAACTCGGCTTTGAAGAAGGGCAGGTGCTTCAACATGGTTTGATTACCCGTGCTATCGAAACTGCCCAGCAAAGAGTGGAAAGATATAATTTTGAGATTAGAAAACAGCTGTTGGAATATGACAATGTTATGAACAGGCAGCGTGAAATAATCTATGAAGAACGCAATATGGTTTTGCAGTCAGATAATTTAAAAAAGCACGTCCTTACTATGCTCCAGGATGTTTTAGAGTCAAAAGTAGATATGCATTTAAAAATAGAACCTCCGGCAGAACCCGATACGGGAGTTTTTAAAAGTTGGCTTAGGTCTGTTTGCCCTATGGAGATTTCGGATATTGATTTTAAAGATATAGATTTTGAGAAGATTGAAAGCGAGCTTATGCGCAGGATAAAGGCAGCTTATGAGGCAAAAGAAGAAGCTCTTGGGCAGAGAAATATCAGAATTTTAGAAAGGCTCATAGCACTTCAAGCTATAGACAGCCACTGGAAGGAACACCTTCGCGCTATGGATAGTTTGAGAGAAGGCATAGGGCTTAGGGCTTACGGGCAGAGGAACCCCTTAGTTGAGTATCAGCAGGAAGGCCATTATTTTTTCTCTCAGATGATAGATAGAATTAAGGAAGAAGTTGCAGATAAAATTTTTAAGGTTGTGCCTGTGGGGGCGGCCGATGAGCAAAGATTTGGTATTTTTTCTGTATTACCGTTGGCCCTTAAGCATGAAGAAAAAGAACAATTTGAGGTGCTTCCGCAAAAAAAGGCTGCTTCCGCTCAGAATATAAATCTCTCAAAACCAGTTTCGCAGGAAGAAAGAAACTCTCGCATTCAAACTATAAAAAGAGTGGGTAAGAAAATAGGAAGAAACGATCCTTGCCCCTGCGGGAGCGGCAAGAAATATAAGAAGTGTTGTGGAAAGTAGCACGCTGGACCCTAAATTCTACAAGCATCAAGCATCGAAAGATATTTAACCATATGTTTAACTTATTTCTATCGGTATTATCAGGGGTTTTACTGGCCCTTGCTTTTCCGAAACCAGAGATTAATTTTCTGGCCTGGTTTGGCTTTATTTTTTTGCTTCTTTCTATAAAGAGGTCTCCAACTTACAGAAAAACCTTTTTATTATCATATCTTTGCGGGCTTATATTTTT
>CAYUDR010000018.1:0-13633 GCA_964443705.1 uncultured Planctomycetia bacterium
GTAATTGATCCAGGTGCCGAGGCGGAATTAATCAAACAACGCATCAGGGATTTAAGTTTAAAGCCAAAATGCATTATTGTTACCCATGGCCACATAGATCATATAGGGGCTATTGGTGAGTTTAATCTGCCTGTTTATGCAGGTAATGCCGATAGCGATTATTTTAATAATCCAGCTAAGAGCCTTTCGCTTTTTATGGGAGATGGGCAAACGTTTAAGAATCCTTCCAAATTTTTAAAGGAGGGTGATAAAGTAGGTATCGGTGGATGTTTTTTGAAAGTAATAGAAGTTCCGGGTCATACCCCCGGCAGCATTTGCCTTTTAGGTGATGGAATTTTATTTTCAGGTGATACGCTTTTTGCCGGTGGCATAGGCAGGACGGATTTTCCGGATAGTAATGGGCAGCTATTGATAAAAATGATTAAAGAGAAATTACTTATATTAGAAGAAACCATAAAAGTTTATCCCGGACACGGGGAAGCTACAACCATAAGAATTGAAAAGAGAAACAACCCTTTTCTTTAAAACACAATGGTTTTTAATTATGCCTTTTCTTGCTCTAAATAAAGCGAGGTAGGTCTTGGATAAATTAGCAGAGCAGTTCTTAAATTATCTTTCTGTTGAACGCGGTTTGGCCAGAAATACCATTTCTAGTTATCAAACTGACCTAAAAAAATTCTTCTCTTTCCTAAAAGAAAAGGGAGAAACATTAGTTGATAATGTAACCAGGGAAGATATCAGAGAATTTTTAATGGATCTTAAAAATAAAAAACTTTCTGTTAATTCCATAGCAAGAAATCTGGTTTCCATTAAATCTTTTTTTAAATATCTTGTAAACGAAAGAATCATAAAAGATAATATTACCGCAGTACTTGAGTCTCCTAAATTATGGAAGAAACTACCAGATACTTTGAGTATTAAAGAGGTAGATAAAATTATTTTAAAAGCAAATTTTAAAAGCAAACAGGGCATAAGAGATAGAGCTATCCTGGAGGTCCTCTATGGTACCGGCATGCGGGTTTCAGAAGCGGTCAATCTAAAACTCAGAGACATTAATTTTGAAGTTGGGTTTTTAAAATGCAAGGGCAAGGGGCAGAAGGAAAGAATTGTGCCTTTCGGCGGTAAGGCCCAGACTGCTATCAGGCAATATTTAAAAAAGGCGCGGCCTGATTTTATTTTAAAAAAAAGAGATATGCCGGAAATCTTTTTATCCAGATTGGGCAGGCCAATATCAAGGGTTTCCATTTGGAAAATGATAAAGACTTACACCAGAAAAGCGAATATTAAAAAAAATATAACGCCTCATACTTTAAGACATTCTTTTGCTACACATATGCTTGAGGGGGGTGCGGATTTAAGAATAGTACAGGAACTTTTAGGCCACGCCGATATTTCCACAACACAAATCTACACTCATATAAATAAAGATAGACTTAAAAGTATTCATCATAAATATCATCCCAGATCATAAATAGCTGTCAGGCGGGGGCTAAATAAATGGATTTGATTGTAACGCATACAGGTGGAGATTTTGATTCATTGGCTTGTCTTGTGGCAGCTAAAAAGATTTATCCCCACGCTCATCTGCTTTTTCCCGGCTCTCAGGAAAAAACTGTCAGAGAGTTCACTTCTCTATGTAAAGACTTGGTCAGGATAGAGAAAGAAAAAGACATCAGGCTAAAGGATATAACTCGACTTATAATTGTTGACACACGCCTTAAAAATAGAATTGGTAATACCTCTGAATTGATAAATAAGAAGGGTGTTGAGATTCATATCTATGACCATCATCCGAAAACCCCACATGATATTAAAGCCGATTTCGAAATTTCGAGAAAGGTGGGCGCTACTGTTACCATTTTAATCGACTTAATAAAAAAGAAAAAAATTAAAATTTCACCTCTCGAAGCCACTATTATGGCCCTTGGTATTTATGAAGATACAGGTTCCCTTACCTTTAGAACTACCACCAAAGAAGACGTCGATAAGGTGAGCTTTTTAATTTCGAAAGGAGCAGATTTATCTGTAGTCTCCTCGTATTTAAATAGAGATTTGTCCGATGAAGAAATTTCGGTTTTAGTGAAGTTGCTTGCCTCTACACAAGCACATTTGATTAATGGCATAAAAGTAGCTATTTCTACCATAAAAGCTCATCATTATATTGGAGACTTGTCAGTTTTAGTTCATAAGTTGATAGATATAGAAAATTTCAATGTATTTTTTCTTGTAGTTGGAATAGAGAACAAAGTTCATATTGTCGCTCGTTCTCGTCTTGAAATTGTAAATGTTGATAAGATAATGCGCAGATTTGGTGGTGGCGGTCATTTGACTGCAGCTTCAGCTGTTATCAAAGAAACTACTCTTTCTGATACAAAGAAAAGATTAATAGGGGTTCTTAAAAAAGAAATTAAGCCTTCTATTTGTGCTAGAGATATTATGCGTTCACCGGTTAAAACAGTAATGCCTGAACAGATTATAAGCGATGTCAGAAAAACTATGGTTCGTTATAACTTAGGAGGAATGCCCGTTGTAAAAGGAGGTAAATTAATTGGTATTATTAGCCGTAGCGATATGGATAAAGCCATATATCATGGCTTTGGACATTCACGGGTGAAGGGTTACATGTCTACAGACCCGATAACAGTTATGCCGGATACCCCCATTTATGAACTTCAGAAGATTATGTTTGAAGAAGATATTGGCAGATTACCTGTATTAATGAGGGGTAAATTAGCGGGAATTGTAAGCCGGACTGACCTTTTGCGCAGCGTTCACGAAGAACTTATGATTTCAATGAAAAGCCCTAAAGAAGAGAAAGAAAAGAATAGAAAAATTTCGTTAGAAAAAAATGTCACTTATCTTTTAAAAAAACAACTACTTCCTGAGGTCTTTGAATTGCTGGAGACTATTAGTAAACAAGCCGTTAAGAAAAAGATGCGTGCTTATCTGGTTGGAGGATTTGTTAGAGATTTACTTTTGGGCGTAAAAAATTATGATATAGATATTGTGGTTGAAGGTAACGCAATCGAATTTGCCAGAAGTTTATTAAAGATATGGGGAGGTAGAGTTATCACTCATAATCGTTTTCAAACAGCTATTTTGGTTACGAGGTGGCCGGCTCACCTGCACTTAGATAAGAAAACTCTAAGGCTTGATATAGCTACTGCTCGCAGGGAATATTATGAGTTTCCTGCAGCTTTACCAAAAGTAGAATTGTCTTCTCTTAAAGAAGATTTATACAGGCGAGATTTTACTATTAATTCTATGGCTATTTCTTTAAACAGGGATAATTTTGGCGTTTTAATAGATTTTTTTGGAGGCAGGGAAGATCTGGCAGCAGGAAAAATTGAGGTATTGCATAATTTGAGCTTTGTGGAAGACCCAACCAGGATATTCAGAGCTGTACGTTTTGAGCAAAGATATAACTTTAAAATTAATAAACAGACTGAGCATTTAATTAAGACAGCCATTAGCCTGGATATGTTTGAAAAAGTAGCCGGAGAACGCCTCAGAGAAGAAATAATCTATATTTTAAACGAAGAGGAACCGCTTAAAGGTATAAAAAGAATGGTTCAATTGCATGAACTGCGATTTATACATCCAAAAATAAAATGGTCAATTTCCCTTGAGAGATTTTTTAAAAAAACAAAACGCGAAATTAAATGGTTTAAAAAAATAAAAGCGGAAAAAATCGACATCTGGCTCATATATTTTATGACAATGCTTATTGATTTAACTTACAAGGAATCGCTTGAGATTACTAATAGATTTGCATTCAGCAATACGCACAAGATGAAAATTTTGTCTTTTAAGAAAAATGCAAATGTCGTTACAAAAACCTTGAGACAAAGAAAGCTTTTGCCAAGTCAGATTTATAATATTCTTCAAGAGAAGAGTTTTGAAGAAATAATTCTATTTGCCGCAATTTCCGACTCTTTACTTTTCCGTAAGCGTGTGGAGGATTACATCAAAATTTATTCTCAAATTCAGCCCTATTTATCCGGAGAGGACTTAAAGAAAATGGGTTTAAAACCTTCACCGCGCCTGGGAAAGATTTTAAGGGCATTACTTATTGCAAAAGTAAACGGCGGTTTAATATCCAAAAAGGATGAAGTAAATTTCTGTAAAAAATTTATTAAAATATGAGAATTAAACGCGTAGAGACATTGATAAAACATGAAATTTCAAATATTCTATTGCATGAGGTATCTGATCCCCGAATGGGCTTTGTTACTATCACCAAAGTTGAGGTTTCCAAAGATATCAAATTTGCCAAGGTTTATTATAGCGTGTTGGGAACCGACGATCAGATTAAGAAGACCGGAGAAGGCCTTAAGAGCGCCACCGGTTACATTAAAAAGATTATTGGCCAGAGGCTCGAATTAAGATTTATACCCCAAATAATCTTTTTATTAGATGATTCAGTGCGCAAGTCAATGAAGATGTATCATTTACTGGAAGATCTAGAAAAAGAGGAGAATAAATAAAATGAGTTTAAGCGAGATAAAAAACTCACTGAATAAACATGATAGGTTTTTGATTACTTCACATAAGAGGCCGGAAGGTGATTCATTTGGTTCTGAGATGGGCATGTATCTTTTATTGAAAAAGTTAGGCAAGGAGGCTGTGGTGGTTAATGAGGATCTTATGCCCAAAAACCTTGATTTTATAAAATTTTGCGATGTCTTGACAACGCAGAAGGCAAAGAGATTTAAGTTTGATGTTGCCATTGTTCTTGATTGCGGAAGTTTTGATCGAATAGGAGAAGTTGTCGACTTAGTTGGGTCCAAACTCATAGTGAATATTGATCATCATGTCAGCAATACTAGATTTGGTGATGCAAATTGGGTTTCCTCAAGGGCAAGCTCAGCGTCAGAGATGATTTTCTATCTTTTTGAGGAAATGGGAGTTCCCGTTGACAGAGAAGTAGCCCTTTGTCTTTATGTTGGCATTTTAACTGATACCGGCTCCTTTAGATTTTCAAATACTACTTCAAAGACATTGGAGGTTTGTTCAAAGCTGCTTAAATTTAAAATTGATCCAAAGAAAATTTCAAATTTGATTTATAATCGGCGTTCTTTCTCCGCCATGCATGTCCTGGGATGCGCACTCAAAGACTTAAAAAAAGACGATGGGGGTCTGATAGCGTGGATGAAAATTACGCCACAGATGCTTGATGAGGCAGGGGCTAAAATAAACGAATGCGACGATTTTATTGAATTTATCAGAATGATAGAGTCTGTAGAAGTAGCTATTATTTTTTATTGCCTTGACGAAAGTAAAATAAGGGTGAGTTTTCGCTCAAAGGGCATAGTCGATGTTGGTAAAGTTGCTTCTTTTTTTGATGGCGGAGGCCACATTCTCGCCAGTGGAGCGGAAATTGAAGGTTCAATTGAAGAAGTTGAAAGGCGGGTCATAAAAAAGGTAAAGGAACAAACGAAAATTAGTCCACACTCAACCCTGCAGGATTGATAAGTGGACCATTGATTGAACATGGATGGTATTATTTTAGTAGATAAACCAGTCGGTTTTACTTCTTTTGATGTTGTTAATTTTTTGAAAAAGAGATTTAAATTAAAAAAGGTAGGGCATGCGGGCACCCTTGACCCACTGGCTACGGGACTATTGGTAATTTTAATCGGTAAAGCCACCAAACTCGCCCACACCTTTCTTGGGGATCCCAAGACATATCTTGTTGGCATGCGACTCGGAGTTAAAACAGACACTTTTGATATAACCGGCAAAATTCTTGGAGAAAACAAAAACCTCCCGGCCGAGAATATAGTCCTGGAGGTAATAAAAAATTTTAAGGGGGAAATAGCTCAGCGCCCCCCTATTTTTTCTGCTTTAAAATATAAGGGCCAGAGATTATATAAACTGGCGCGCAGAGGCGAGAAAATAATTCCTCAAAAAAGAAAAGTTTTTATTTTTTATATTAAAGAATTAAAATTATATTTGCCGAGACTTTTTTTTGAAATCAAGTGTTCCAAGGGTACTTACATTCGCAGTCTTTGTAATGATATAGGCGAAATTCTAAATTGTGGAGCGGTATTAGAAAAATTGCGCAGGATAAAATCAGGAAGGTTTAACATAGAAGATGCGTTTTTAATAGATGATTTAAAAAAAATAAAAAACATAGAACTATTTAAAGATTTTCTGATTAAATTATGAAGATTCGATATATAGGAGAGACTGAAAAATTTAAACCGGCTGTTTTAGCTATAGGGGTTTTTGACGGTGTGCACCTTGGGCATCTGAAAATTTTAAATGAGACAAAAAAAATAGCCAGCCATTTCGGGCTTACCAGTAGTGTTTTGACATTTTCTCCGCATCCGCTTAAAACATTAGGAACTAGGCCGGCGCCACCTTTAATTATCAGTTTAGAGCAAAGATTAAAAATTTTAAAAGAAATTGGCATAGAACAGGTAATTATTGCAAAGTTTACCAGGAATTTTTCAAGAAAAAAACCTGGTGATTTTATAAAAGAGTTGGTTCTCAAAAAACTAAATACAGAATGGATTATAGTAGGCTGCGATTATCGTTTTGGAATGAACGGAGCGGGAGATAAAAATTTACTTAAAAGTCTAGCTGGTAAATTTAAGTTTAAAGTAGTTTTTGTAAAATCGCTGGTTTTAGGGAAGCGTAAGGTTAGCAGTAGCTTGATTAGAAAATTAATAGCCGAAGGCCGACTCATTGAGGCTTCAAAATATCTTGGCAGGTATTATAACTTGACCGGCAAAGTTATAAAAGGTAAGTGCTGTGGAAAATTATTAGGGTTTGCCACCGCCAATCTCCCAATTGCGCCCCGACTTTTACTAAAAGAAGGTGTTTACGCAGGCTGGGTATTAATAGGAGATAAGAAGAAAAAAGCTGTGATTAATATCGGAAAAGGGCCTACTTTCCGAATGGGGTCAAAGATTATAGAAGTTCATATATTTGATTTTAATAAAAATATCTATGGAAAAGAAATAGAAGTATTTTTTGTAAAGAAACTACGAAGAGAGAAAAAATTCAAAAATAAAAATGAATTAATTCAACAGATAAAAAAAGATGTTCAAAAAACAAAAAAGATACTTAAAAAGGCAGATAAGCTTTTCGCCAGATAACCGTAAAAGAGATGATAATGTAATAAACTCTGTTGCCTTTTAGCAATTCATATATAAGCAACAAACTATTTTACGCTATCAAAGAGATAAAAATCTTTACAGAAAGCAATATTTGTGTTAGTATAAATAAGATTATAACTTATGGAGTGAGCAAAAACGAAACTCTGTAAGTTATTCCCCTATTGAAGGAGGTGATAGAAGTGACCTTGACTAAAGAGCCAAAACAGACATTAATTAAAGATTTTTCAGTACACGAAAAGGATACCGGGTCCGCAAATGTGCAGATTGCACTTTTAACTGAGCGAATAAAAAACCTTGCCGACCATTTTAAGACCCATAAAAAAGACCATCATTCCAGGTATGGGCTGGTCAAGATGGTTAACCAGAGAAGAAAGCTTCTCAGTTTTATTAAAAAAGATAAACCGAAAGAATATCAGCAGTTAATAAAAAAACTTAAATTAAGAAAATAATAAAAAGGAAAATATGAATACCGAATCTAAAAAGCACAATTTTAAACTAAAATTAGGGCATGATGATTTGATTATCAGTTCCGGAGTCATTGCTAAGCAAGCAGATGGGGCGGTAGTTGTCCAGTATGGCGGAACAATTGTATTAGTTACGGCTGTTATGTCCAAAGAGCCCAGGGAGGGAATTGGTTTTTTACCTCTCCTTGTAGAGTATAGAGAGAGAACTTACGCCGCTGGTAAGATACCGGGCGGATTCTTTAAAAGAGAAGGCAGGCCAAGTGAAAAAGAAATTTTAACCGCTCGTCTTATAGACAGGCCCATCAGGCCACTTTTTCCTAAAGGATTAATAAATGATATTCAGGTTATGGCTATGGTGCTTTCAAGTGATGGAGAGAACAATCCCGATATTTTGGCGCTTATTGGGGCAAGTTGCGCGTTGTCTATTTCAGGCATACCTTTTAATGGTCCTATTGGAGCAATTAAGATTGGTTGTATTGATGGGGAATTTATTATAAATCCCACTTATTCTGATTTAGAAAAAAGTGATCTTGAATTAATTATAACCGGCACAGAAAATAATGTTATTATGATTGAATCCGGTTCTAATGAAATTTCTGAAGAGACGGCACAAAAAGCGATTCAATTTGCTCATAAGCAGATGCAGCCACTTATAAAATTACAAAAAGAAATAGCTAAGAAAATCGGCAAATCACTAAAAGAGGCAATTATTAAAAAAATAGATGAGGAACTTATCTCTCAAGTTAAAAAATTGTCTTTAGACGATATAAAAAAATTGACCCAATATTCAGCTAAAGAGGAAAGGGAAGAAAGCCTGGATTTAATCTCCAAGAGATTAATAGAAGAGTTGGTTAATGAACAAACAAACTATACCCAGGAGGATATAAAACTGGCTCTGGTGGAAGTGGAGAAAGAGGAAGTTAGAAACTCGATAATTAGAGAAAAAAACAGGTTAGACGGACGTGGGCATAGCGAAATTAGGCCCATTAGTTGTGAAGTGGGAATTTTACCGAGGACCCACGGAGACGGCTTATTTACTCGGGGTCAAACGCAAAGTCTTTCGGTAACGACTCTGGGAACTTCTTCAGATGAGCAGTTAATAGATGCCTTAGATGGTAAATCACACAAGAGTTTTATGCTCCATTACAATTTTCCACCTTTTTCTGTAGGAGAAGTCAGGCCGGTGCGTGGCCCGGGACGTCGAGAAATAGGGCATGGAGCCCTGGCGGAGAAGGCTTTGAGGCCGGTTATGCCAGCCAAGGATGATTTTCCATATACCATTAGAATAGTTTCTGATATTTTGGAATCAAATGGTTCTTCTTCTATGGCTACAGTTTGCGCTGGCAGTTTGTCTTTAATGGATGCTGGTGTACCGATAAAGAGTGCTGTTAGCGGCATAGCTATTGGTTTAGTAAAGGAGGGAAAGGATACAGTTATATTAACCGATATAGCGGGATTGGAAGACTACTTTGGAGATATGGATTTTAAGGTGGCCGGCACGCATAAAGGAATTACCGCCATGCAAATGGATGTTAAAATTGAAGGCATAAGCCTGGGAGTGATTTCTCAGGTGCTTGCGCAGGCCAAAGAAGCCAGAGAAACTATTTTACAAAAGATGAGCGAGGCCATTAGTAAGCCGCGTGATGCTATGTCGATTTACGCTCCCAGGATTACAACTATCATGATAAACCCGGAGAAAATTAAAGATGTTATCGGCCCGGGAGGTAAAATTATAAGGAAAATAATTGAGGAAACAGGCGCATCTATTGATATAGAAGACGACGGGAAAGTTTTGGTTGCTTCAAGCGATGGAGAAGCTTCTAAGCGGGCCATAGACATAATAAAAGATTTGACCGAAGATGTAGTGGTTGGTAAAATTTATAAGGGTAAAGTTATGCGCATAATGAATTTTGGCGCTTTTGTTCAGATTAAACCTAATAAGGAAGGTTTGGTTCATGTTTCGGAACTCGCGGACCGGTTTGTTAAAAATGTTACCGACGAAGTGAAGATAGGCCAGGAGGTGGAAGTAAAAGTTATAGAAATCGATGCTCAGGGAAGAATCAACCTTAGTAGAAAAAAGGCGCAGGCTTCATCAGAATAGCAAACAGATTAGGAGAAGAGAAGATTAAAGTAAAAATTAAAAGGAAAGCAGATTGTCTGGACTTACCGCTGCCTAAATATATGAGTAGCGGTGCCAGCGGCATGGATTTATATTCCGATGTAAAAAGTGATGTAATTTTAGCTCCCGGAGAAATAAAGCTGATTTCAGCCGGAATCTACGTTGGTATCCCACAAAAATACGAAGCTCAGATAAGGCCGCGCAGCGGCTTGGCTTTAAAGCACGGGATAAGTATTGTTAATTCTCCCGGGACAATTGATTCGGACTTCAGAGGTTTAGTGGGCATTATTTTGATTAATCTGGGCAAGGAACCTTTTAAGGTATCGCGTGGCGATAGAATAGCTCAGATGGTTATAAAACCTATAGTTCAAGCCGAGCTCGAAGAAGTTAAAGAACTGGACGAAACCGACAGGTCCGGGGGCGGCTTTGGGCATACGGGAGTAAAAGACTAATAAAATTTTAATGAGCTGGTATATAAGCATAATCTCTGGATTAATCCAGGGCTTGACTGAATTTTTGCCGGTTTCAAGTTCCGGTCATCTTGTGATTTTGCATCATTTTTTTAAAATTCCTGAATCACGATTAGAATTTGATATTTTTTTACATCTTGGTACTCTGGGTTCGATAATTTTTGTTTTTTATAAAGATATTATCAGGATACTGACGACTGATATAAGAACTTTCGGGCTTCTTGTTATAGCTAGTATTCCAGCTGCCATTTTGGCCCTTTTTTTTGATAAACAAATAGAGGCGACTTTTAGTCAGTTGAAATTTGTTGGCTTCGGTCTTTTAATAACTGCTCTTTTTTTGATAGTTGGAAGTTTAGCTGAAAAATTTAGCAGGAAGGACAGAAAGAAAATAAATTTTTTAGACGCAATTTTAGTGGGTGTCTCACAGGCGCTGGCGCTTTTTCCTGGAATTTCTAGAAGTGGTTTGACTATCTCAACTGCTCTAACTAATGGCCTTTCAAAAGAAGAAGCTGTCAAATTTTCATTCCTGTTGGCTATATTAGCCATAAGCGGCGCTTGTATTTTTAAAATAAAGATTTTTAATTTTGCAAATCTTGGGTATTCTCCTTTAAATATTATCTTAGGAACAATAACCGCTTTTATAGTTGGGATTTTGGCCATTAAGATTGTTTTAAAAGTAATCCTGGCGCAGAAATGGTATTTTTTTGCTATCTATTGCGCTTTTGTCGGTAGTTTGATTTTAATAATTTTTTAATTTATTTATTATAAAAATGAAACCGGAAAGATTAAATGAAATTTATTCAGTTATCCTTTTTGCTATAACTATTTTAATATTTTTAAGTCTCATCTCTTACTCACCGCAAGATTTACCCTTTAATATTTATCCCGCCAATATTAGAATGCATAATTTTGTCGGCAGGGCAGGTGCTTATTTTGCCTTTGCCGCATTTTTTGCTTTAGGGAAGGCCTGTTTCCTCATCCCCTTTATGACTGCTCTTTGGGCAATAAATAGATACTGGGGAAAAATTTTCCAGAATATCTGTGTAAAAACTCTCACCACGCTTATTTTACTTATTTCATCTTCCTGTTTTTTGAGCTTAATCTTTGGCGAAATCCCCAAAAGGAACTTTGCGTGTGGTGGGCTGGTTGGCTTGACTACAGCTTCTTTTTTAATAAAATATTTTGGTGAGGTCGGTTCTTATGTAATTGTTTTAGCCCTATTTGTGCTTAGCGTTTTGGTTGCTACTCAGTTTTTAATTATTTCTCCGCTCTCGCATCTTTTTAGAGGAATTGCCGCCCTTTTTGGTAAGAAATCTATTAGCCGCGAGGAAATACCTGTTGAAATTAGGATTAAACAGAAAGAAATCTTGCCCGCGAAATCCTTAAAGGCTCATAATGAGATAAATACCAAGGAAAGAAAATTTATTGCTGATACGGCACCTGCTGGGCGACTGAGTAAGCCCCAAATTAAAACTTATAAACCTTCCGAGGTTGTCAAGAAGAGCACACCTTTAACTCAACCCAAAACGACTGCCGGTTTTAATTTACCTCCGCTTGATTTACTAACTTCACCTCCGGCTTTCGAAAAACGCAAAATACAGGAAAATTTTCAGGCTAACGCAAAAATTCTGGAGGAGACCTTGAGGGATTTTGGTATTGAAACGAAAGTAGTCGGCATTCATCAGGGTCCGGTGATAACCAGATATGAATTACAACCTGCGGCAGGAGTAAAAATACACCGGATTGTAAGTTTAGGAGATGATATTGCCCTGACGATGAAAGCATATAGTGTTAGAGTAGTTGCTCCTATACCGGGCAAAGACCGCGTTGGAATAGAGGTGCCAAATTCAGAATCTACACTAGTATACTTGCGGGAATTATTGGAGTCTCAGGAATTTCAGGAATCAGAATCAAAGTTAACACTGGCTATAGGCAAAGATATTGCAGGAGAATCAATTATTACAGACCTTGGTAGTATGCCCCACCTTTTAATAGCCGGCACCACGGGTTCCGGTAAGACAGTTTGTGTAAATGCCCTGGTTATGAGTATGTTGTATAAGACTAGCCCGGATGAGATTAAATTTGTCATGGTAGACCCAAAAATGGTGGAACTGGCACCCTTTAATGGTTTGCCGCATTTGCTTTGTCCGGTAGTAACAGACGCCAAAAAGGTTTCGGGGGTATTGAATTGGATAGTAAGCGAGATGGAGCGAAGGTACCAAACTTTTGCTAAGTTGGGGGTGCGCAATATTAAACTTTATAATAATAAAATTTCACAAGAGTCCAATCAGGTAATGCCTTATTTAATATTAATTATAGATGAACTAGCAGATTTAATGGCCATTGCCGGTCAGGATATCGAAAATGCCATTACCAGACTGGCTCAATTGTCACGGGCGGTTGGCATCCATATGATTCTGGCAACACAAAGACCATCGGTAGATGTAATTACAGGTGTTATAAAAGCTAATTTTCCTGCCAGGATATCTTTTAAGGTCGCCAGCAAGGTTGATTCACGAACAGTTTTGGATATGAACGGTGCCGATAAATTGCTTGGTAAGGGCGATATGCTTTTCTTAAGGCCGAGCGAAGCCAAACCTGTTCGTGCCCAGGGCAGCCTTATTTCTGATATGGAAATTGAAAAGATAGTCACGTTTTTTAAAGAACAACGGGCGCCGGACTATAATGAGGAAATATTACGTGAGCAGGAAAAGAAGTTTAGTGCACCTGTTTTTAAAAAGGATGAAATGTTTGATGAAGCAGTGAGGTTGGTTATTGATACCGGCCAGGCTTCTGTTTCAATGTTGCAACGCAGGTTACGCTTGGGTTATACCAGAGCAGCCAGACTCATTGATGCCATGGAAGCCGAAGGCATAATAGGAGCTTTTCGGGGTTCCAAACCCAGAGAAATCCTCATTGATAGCTACGAAGAACAGAGTGCAGAAGATAAGGAACGGGAAGAAAGCAGATGAAAAGTATTTCACCAATGGAAACCATCGGCCAGCGATTAAAAAAAAGAAGATTAGAAAAGAAATTAAGCTTAGATGATGTATATCAAAGCATCAGGATTCGTCCCAGGGTGCTTTCGGCACTTGAGGAAGATAGGGCCGAGGATTATTTAAGTCAAGTTTATGTAAAGAATTTTCTTTTATGTTATGCGAAATTTTTGGAAATGGACGAAGGGCAAATAGTCAAAGAATATTTAAATTCCCACCTGGTCACTTCTTCTTCATTTTCAGATAGTTTTAAAGGAGTAAAAATATCTTTTGTTTTCAAGAATCTAAAATCAGGCATAATCTTTATTTTGTCTTTTATTGTTCTTTTGGTGATAATATTTTTTATCTTTAGAAGTAAACATACGTTGCCCACATTGGAGGAAGAAAGAGAATCGTTGCGAGCTGTGAGTGTTGCCACCAAGTCAGCCGAAGAGATAGGTTTTCCGAAATTCGAAGG
>CAYUDR010000019.1:0-13532 GCA_964443705.1 uncultured Planctomycetia bacterium
GGTAAGGGGAATAGAATCTTTCCCTTTTATTGAGCAGGTAACTGAAATGGAGGCGATGAGATGAAAAGGAAAATTAATATCAAAATGGTTCTTTTGATTATTGGCGTTGCGGCACTTTTAGTTTTATTGACAGTTACGCTCTTTGAAGAAGTAGAAAAAGAAAAAAGAAAAAATGTTATTAAAGTATCAGGCAATATCGAAGGAGATGAAGTGCGTATTTCATTCAGGGTTGAAGGTAAGATTATAGAACTTTTAACAGATGAAGGTGAGTTTATTGAATTTGGCCAGAGTGTTGCGCTGCTTGATACAGACGAACTGATTAGAATTAGAGATGAACGAAAGGCAGCCCTTGAAAGGGCAAGGCATGAACACAAGCTGGCATATGATGATTATATACGCGCTGTAAATCTTTTTGAGGTAGGGGCAATTTCCGCTCAAAAGATGGATGAAGCAAAGACTAAGATGGATGCAACCAAGGCAGGGGTGGAAGAATTAGTTGCTTCTTTAGAGCTTGCCGAGACGCGTTTAGGCTTTAGCAATCTCCAGGCGCCATTAAATGGATTTGTGCTTGTTAAAACTGCCCTGGCCGGAGAGGTTGTGCAAATAGGCGCACCGGTTTTTACCGCAATTGATTTAAATGATATCTGGGTAACCGCCTATCTTAATGAAATGGATATAGGCAAGGTTAATTTAAATCAGCCCGCCTATATTAAGATAGATACATATCCTGATAAAAAATACAGGGGCTGGGTTTCTTATGTATCTGAAGAAGCAGAATTTACTCCTAAATTTATTCAGACTACCGAAGAGAGGGTAAAGCTTGTCTATAGGATTAAGGTAAGGGCTGATAACTCAAGCCTTGAATTAAAACCCGGCATGCCGGCAGATGCCTATATAATTTTGAATCAATGAGCACTATAAGGGCAGTTAATCTGACAAGAAAATTTGCTGATATAACAGCGGTTGATAATCTTAACTTAGAAATTCCGGAGGGTGAAATATTCGGCCTTGTTGGGCCCGATGGAGCTGGAAAGACTACTACCATGCGGCTTTTAACAGGGATACTTGACCCAACCTCGGGCGACGGATGGGTTTATAACAAAAATATCAAAACGGAGGCAGAGGCTCTCAAAGATAATATAGCATATATGTCGCAGCGATTTGGTCTGTATGAAGATTTAACAGTGCAGGAGAATATAAATTTTTATGCGGATATTTTTTGTGTTGCCAAAGACAACAGGGAAAAAGAAATGGATAGACTATTGGGATTTAGCGGATTATTGCCTTTTAAAAAGCGGCTTGCCAAAAATCTATCAGGTGGGATGAAGCAAAAGTTAGGATTAGCCTGCGCTTTAATTCATACCCCAAAAGTTTTATTCTTGGATGAACCAACTAATGGAGTAGATCCGGTTTCCCGCAGGGATTTCTGGAATATACTTTACGACCTTTTAAAACAAAAAGTAACTATATTCTATTCAACTTCATATTTAGATGAGGCGGAACGCTGTAAAAGGATAGGACTTATTGATAAAGGGAAGCTTCTTAAGTGTGACACCCCTGACGTAATTAAAAAAGAATGCGGCGCCAAGACACTGGAAGAAGCATTTATAACGATAGTAAATAAACATGAACACAAATAATATTGCCGTTAAGGTTGAGAATTTAGAAAAAAAATTCGGAAATTTCATTGCCGTTAATCGAATTAATTTTGAGGTTAGCAAAGGAGAAATTTTTGGTTTTCTGGGGCCAAACGGAGCAGGAAAATCTACGACCATACGCATGCTTTGCGGAATATTGATGCCTACATCCGGAAAAGGAACGGTTATTGGTTTTGATATTATGAGGCAACAGGAGGAAATAAAGCAGCATATTGGATATATGTCGCAGAAATTTTCACTTTATGATGATTTAACTGTCGGGGAAAATATAGATTTTTACGGCGGCATATATAAGGTGCCCAATATAAACATAAGAAAAGAAGAGGTGCTCAAAGAAGCACGCCTGGAAAATGCGCGTAATCGGTTGACTGCAACCCTGGCCGGCGGCTGGAAGCAAAGGCTTGCATTGGTGTGTTCTTTAATGCATCATCCAAAAATGGTGTTTTTGGATGAGCCCACATCCGGAGTTGATCCCATAACCAGAAGATCATTCTGGGATACAATCAAGAACCTGGCAAAGAGTGGTGTTACTGTTTTTGTTACTACTCACTATATGGATGAGGCAGAAAATTGTAATCGCATGGCCTTGATATATAAAGGTAACATAATAGCCCTGGGTACGCCAAATGAGATGAAAACCAAGCTTATGAAAGACCACATATTGGAAATAAAAGTTTCTAATTCGGAGGTCTGGGCTGAAAAACTGCGTTCACTGGAAGTCGTTAAGGAGACAGCCCTTTTTGGATCCAGTATTCACGCAGTGGTAAAGGATGCCTCTCTTGCCAAGTTAGCAATAGAAGAATTCTTTAAAAAAGAAAAGGTCAAAGATTACTCTATTAATGAGATTTTACCGTCCTTAGAAGACGTGTTTGTATCAGCCATAGAGAACTACGACCTGGAGCATAAAAATGAACATAAGAAGAATTAGCGCTGTAGCAAGGAAAGAATTTATTCAGATTATGCGTGATCCGCGCTCGCTTATTCTGGGCCTTGCAATTCCCGTACTGATGCTTTTTCTTTTTGGCTACGCTTTAACGCTTGATGTAGATAATGTGCCAATGGTTATATGGAATCAGGATAATTCTCAAACCTCTAAAGATTTTATTTTGAATTTCAGCAATTCAAGGTATTTTAACGTTTTTGCCTATTATGATAATTATAGAGATTTAATTAATTTGATAGATAAAAACAAAACCATGATGGCAATGGTAATCCCTAAGCATTTCTCTCGCTACCTACGCCAAAATGAACTAGCGCCCTTACAAATTCTAATTGACGGCAGTGATTCAAATACAGCCATGATAGCAAGGGGTTATATTGAGGCAGTAGTAAATACCTATAACACTAATTTTGTCAAGCAGGACTTAAGTAAAATGGGAATAATTGATCCAACACCTATTACTTTCAGGCCGCGTATTTGGTTTAACCCAAATTTTGAAAGCAGAAATTTTCTGATACCCGGGCTTATTGCCATTATCATGGTGGTTATTGCGGCCTTGCTTACATCGTTGACAATTGCCAGAGAGTGGGAAAGGGGTACCATGGAACAGTTGATATCAACGCCTGTTCGGGGAGCGGAAGTTATTGCAGGCAAGTTTATACCCTATTTTGTAATCGGATTTTTTGACTTAATCGTTGCCTTAATCATTGGTGTATTTATATTCCGGGTGCCTTTTAGGGGAAATATATTCCTCCTTTTAATGATAAGTGCGCTTTTTCTAACAGGTGCCTTGTGTTTTGGTATATATATCTCGGTAACTTCCAAGACACAACGCGCTGCATCACAGGTTGCGATTCTTGCAACATTTTTACCGACATTTTTGCTTTCCGGTTTTGTCTATCCTATTTATAACATGCCTAAAATAATCCAGGCAACGACATATCTTATCCAGGCAAGATATTTTATCGTAGCATTGCGGGGAATTTTTTTAAAGGGTATAGGAATGAAATATCTCTGGCCACAGGTTCTATTTTTATTTGTATTTGCCGTGCTTATGACTATACTTGCAAATCTCAGTTTCAAAAAGAAGGTTGCATAAAACTTATTTGCCACAGTGTTGTTACTAAAATTGTATATACATGCGGATTTCACTAAATGGTTTTTAAGGGTGTTCAATCACGCCTAAGGCGGATTTCGTTAAGTGATATTTAAAGGTGCTCAATGTTTGAGAGAATAAAATGCATATTAATTAAAGAATTCAAACAAATCATGCGCGATCGCCGTATGAAAATAACCATAATTATTGCCCCCATAATTCAGATAATTATTTTTGGTTATGCTGCAAATACGGATATCCAGCACACCCCTATGGCCGTATATGATTTGGATAATACAAAACAGAGCCGGGAGGTAATCAGGCGCTTTACCTATTCGCAGTATTTTGATGCCAATTATTACATAAATACCGAGGAAGAACAGGATGATTTGATTAATAAATCGGCTGTTATGGCGGTGCTTCGTTTTAATAGGGGATTTGGCAAATACCTGGAAGGAAACAGAACCGCACGTCTTCAGCTTGTTCTTGATGGGAGCGATTCTAATACTGCGCAAATTGTATTGGGATACGCAAACGATATTATGAAAAGATATTCTAATGAGGTTTTAGAAAATAGAGCGCAGATTTTTTTAAAAAAACGCTTTGAGGATTTTCCCCGTGTTGATTTAAGGGAACGTACCTGGTTTAATGATAATTTAATATCAAGAAATTATTATGTGCCGGGCGTTATCGCGTTAATAGTAACAGTCATGGGCCTGCTTTTAACAGCTATGGCCATAGTGCGCGAGAAAGAGATAGGCACCATGGAACAGTTGATGGTCAGTCCCATTAAGCCTTACGAACTTATACTGGGCAAGGTAACACCTTTCGCCATAATTGCTATGCTCCAGGTGACTTTTATTACAGTCATTGGTGTTTTGTGGTTTAAGGTTCCTATAAGAGGAAATATCTTTTTGCTTTTTGGCGCAACTGTAATATATATGTTAACAAGTGTTGGGGTTGGCCTTTTTATCTCAACGATATCATCAACACAGCAGGAAGCCGTTATGGCCACATTTTTATTTTATTTTCCGGCAACTTTGCTTTCCGGGTTTATGTTTCCTATTTTTAATATGCCTAAGATAATTCAATATGTTACTTTTATTAATCCTTTAAGATATTATCTGGTAATTATTCGAGGTTTATTTTTAAAAGGAGTCGGGCTTAAAATTTTATGGCCTCAGTTATTAATGTTATTACTTATGGGCGTAGCTATTCTTACCATAAGCTCACTACGGTTTCAAAAGCGGTTGGAATAAAAAATGTTTTGATATAAGGACCCTGGCTTTTATTGCAACCTCAAGATTTATCTTGAGGTTATTTGTTTTTAGGGTTATAATTTAGAAAGTTTAGGAAAAGATAATTTGCGCTTTGCTTGTGAGATAAGAGCGGAGTAAAAAAAGGAGTAAGTGAAATATGGATTGGAAAGATGTTCGCGGGCCTGATGACATTATTGATATAGGCAAGAAAAAGTTTGTTGGTTTCGGAAAATTTTTACCGCTGGCCATCGTTAGCTTTTTATTGTTGATTGGATTAACCGGGACAATTTATTCTATAGGCCCGGATGAAGTAGGGGTAGTGCAGAGATTCGGCCGCTATCTTTGTATCACTTCACCCGGCTTGCATGCAAAATTTCCATTTGGGATTGACAGGGTAACTCCCATTAAAGTAAGGCGTGTATTTAAAGAAGAATTTGGAGTAAGAACCCTGCGTGCAGGGGTAAAGACACAATATTCTCCCCACAAATATCCTGAGGAATCCTTAATGCTTACCGGAGACCTGAATATTTTAGATGTGCGCTGGATAGTGCAGTTTAAGGTCAAAGACGCCAGAGACTTGCTTTTTAAGACCAGAGACCCGGGGGACAATGTCCGGGATATGTCTGAGGTAGTTATGCGCAGGCTTGTAGGTGATTATCGCGTAGATGAAGTGCTCACTACCAAGAGAGAAGAGATAAACGACCTTGCCCAGATAGAGATGCAGAAGATTCTGGATAATTACCAGACCGGAGTTCAGATTGTTACCGTCAAACTTCAGGATGTCAATCCCCCCGATGAGGTAAAGCCGGCTTTTAACGAGGTAAACGAAGCTAAACAGGAAAAGGAGCGGATGATTAACCAGGCCTGGGAGGCCTACAATAAGGTTATCCCTCGTGCCCGCGGTGAGGCGGAAAAGACCATTCGTGAAGCTGAAGGATATCAGTTAGATAAGGTAAACCGTGCTAAGGGCGAGGCTGAGAGATTTTTAAATACTTGGGCTGAGTATAAAAATGCACCCGAAATAACCCAGAAGAGGCTTTATCTGGAGACGATGACGGAGGTTATACCAAAGGCAAAAGAGAAATATATCATCGATCCCCAACAGACCTCGATTCTGCCATTATTAAATATTGGACAGAAAGGAGGGGACCAACAATGAAAGTGATTTTAAGAATAATAGGAATTTTAGTAGTTCTGATAATAGTTCTATTTATAAGTGGCGCAGTATTTATAGTCGATGAGACCAAGCAGGTGGTAATTACCCAGTTTGGTAAGCCTGTGGGTGAGCCGATAACTACTGCCGGTTTACATTTTAAGAAGCCGGTCATCCAGCAGGCCCATTATTTTGAGAAAAGGCTTCTGGAGTGGGATGGTGACCCAAACCAGATTCCCACAAAAGATAAAAGATATATCTGGCTGGATATTACAGCTCGGTGGCGCATTGTTGATGCCTTAAAGTTTTTGCAATCAGTAGGAGCGGAAGCTAACGCCCATGGTCGGCTTGATGATATTATCAATTCAGCCACGCGTGATGCCATCACCAGCCATCTTCTTGTTGAGGCCGTCAGGAATTCCAATCGTATCCTGGAGACCAGAGAAGAAGAAGAAGAAGAAGGAGTCGTTGTTACTGAAGAGGCGGTGGAGAAAATTCATGTAGGACGGCAAGCCCTGGCCGCTATGATTTTAGAAAAAGCCGAGGTTCTTGCTCCTCAATATGGCATAGAATTAGTGGATGTACGCATCAAGCGCATCAATTATGTGGAAGCGGTGAGAAGGAAAGTCTATGAGAGGATGATTGCGGAGAGAAAGCGGGCTGCCGAGAGATATCGCTCTGAAGGACAGGGAAAGAAGGCTGAGATTGAAGGCCAAAGAGGCAAAGAATTAAAACAGATTACCTCCGAGGCCTACCGCACAGCCCAGGGTATCAGAGGAAAGACGGATGCCCAGACAATCAAGATTTATGCTGATGCTTATAATAAAGACCCTCAGTTTTACTCATTTTTAAAGACATTAGAAACATATCGGGATACAATTGATGATAATTCTACCATAATTCTGACAACCGATAGTGATTACTATCGATATCTGAAAGGTCTTGAGCTTGACTCGAAGAATTAATGTAAGTTTTTTTAATATAATTTAAGAAAGGAGGATATTATGGCGCTTAAAGTAGATATAGAAAAGCGGGACGGAGGCACTTGCGTGGTTAAACTGGAGGGACGCCTGGATACAGACACATATCTTGAGTGTCAGCAGAAGATAAAGCCACTTTTTACCGCATCCACCAAGGTTTTAATGTTTGATATGAGCAATTTGAGTTATATAAGCAGCGCCGGCGTAAGCACCATATTTAGTGCTAAGAAAAGCATTGAGGCCAATAAGGGAACGTTTATGATGGTAAATCTCCAGCCGCAGATAAAGAAAGTCTTTGAAATTATAAAAGCCCTGCCGGATGAATCTATCTTTGGAAGCATAGAAGAAGCTGACAATTATCTGGATGCTATGCAAAGAAAAGAGATTGAAAAAGAAAAAGGTGAAACATCTTAGAATCCTAAAATCTTTTTCATCTTGTCATTAGAGATAAATAAAGTTCTAACTTTAACGGATGAAGCTTAGAATAAGTATTAAAATACTTCTGGCGCTTTTAGCCCTTTCTTTCATCTCTCTAATTTTATTTGGATATATTGCCCTTAGAGGAATGAAAGAATTAGGCCGCTATGCCTTAGAAAGCAACACTTCTCTGGGAAATCAGGCCGTTACCGATAGCATAGAGGCCTTGGAGAGCCAGGCCGAAAGATACCTCCTGCAGTTAGCAGAAGACCAGGCCGCCCTTAGCAATACACTGCTAAAAAAAGTTGAAGACGAAGTAAATATTATAGCCAGTTTTGCCTCTAATCTCTGGCGAAGCCCCCTTGTATCTGAACATAAAGATTCCTATTCGCAAAAAGAAAAACCCCCTGACATTCGTCTATTTTCTTCTTATAAACTTGCACCCGGCATCAGCGTCGGGAGTGTAGAAGAAGAATTAAATTTATCAAGTAAATTAGATGAAATTTTCATACCCGTTTATGCCAATAATTCAAATTTAGATTGCCTGTGCCTAGGCACGAAGTCTGGTATATTTCGGGGATACCCCTGGATGTCTGGGATTGCTCCTTCCTACGACCCCCGAAAGCGCTGCTGGTATGAAGAAGCTGTTAAAACAGGCAAAATATCGTGGAGCGAACCTTATGTCCATGCCGCTACCAAGGAATTAATAGTTACCTGTTCAAAACCTTTCTATGACGCGGGGGATAAATTATTAGGAGTAGTTGAAGCCGATGTAACTCTTAATGTAATGAACGAGAATATATTGAGTACTCAAATAGGAAAACTCGGATACGCTTTTCTCTTAGATGATAAAGGTAACATTATTGCGCATCCGGGATTGCGTGCCGGAGGCACAAAATGGGATGAGGCATATTTAACCCAGAATTTACTGCAAAGCAATAGTGAGGAGTTAAGAAAAATAGTAAGAGATATGATTTCCGGTCATAGCGGCGTTTGCAGATTTAGCGGAGACCCCACCAAGAGCGGGGGTGATGAGAAATATATTGCTTATGCCTCTATTGCCTGCACCGGCTGGAGCCTGGGTATACTTATGCCGGTTAAAGAAATAGTAGCCCCGGCCTTAACTACCAGGAATAAAATAGTCTCTGCCACAAAAAATACCGCCCGCTACATAAATGAACAGATAAAGAATATGCTGAGTATCGGTATAAGTATTTTTGTGGGTATAATGGTTATTGTTTTTGTCATAGCTTATTGGTTATCAAGAAGAATTACCCGCCCCATATTGTCTCTTAATGAAGGCGTCAAAGTTGTGGGCGGCGGAAATTTAGATTATCATTTAAAGATAAAAACGGGTGATGAAATAGAAGATCTGGCCGGCGCTTTTAACAAAATGACGCAGGATTTAAAGACTTATATAAAGAACTTAAAAGAGACCACCCAGGCCAAGCAAAAAATAGAAAGTGAATTAAAAATTGCCCATGATATCCAGATGGGTATTGTGCCCAAAAAATTTCCTCCATTTCCTCAAAGAAAAGAATTTGATATTTATGCCGTCTTGAAACCGGCCAGGGAAGTGGGTGGCGATTTGTATGATTTTTTCTTTATTGATGACGAACATTTTTGTTTTGTTATCGGCGACGTGGCAGGCAAAGGGGTGCCGGCGGCATTACTTATGGCTGTGACTACAACCTTAATTAAGACTATAGCCGGTGAAGTCGGGAGCCCTGATAAAATTTTAGAGAGGGTCAATAAAGAAATTTCCCGTGATAACGATAGATGCATGTTTGTTACTGTTTTTTGCGGTATCCTGAATATAAAAAGCGGGCAAGTAACTTATACAAATGCCGGTCACAACCCGCCCTTAATTATACGCTTGGGAGAGGAACCCCAATTTTTAAAAGGAGCCGAAGGCGCCGCTGTAGGGCTTGATGAAGAAGCGAGTTATAAAAAGGAGACCTTAAATTTAAGAGCGGGGGATGCCATCTATATGTACACAGACGGTGTTACCGAGGCAGCTAATAAAAAAGAGAAATTATATTCAGAAGAAAAATTAAAGGAGCAGGTATCCGGTCACCGGCAGGAGTCCATTAAAAAACTGGTCAAGACAACCTTAGAAGACATTGAGCTTTTTTCATCTGATATGCCTCAATCGGATGATATTACCATTATGGTTTTGAGGTATTTTCATAATAATAAAGTCGAGAAATGAAAAAAACTTTTATTTTAAAAAATAAGCTTTCCGAAGTTCGCACTTTAGCGACAGCCGTCTTTGAATTCGGAAAAGAAAATAATCTGTCGCGTGAAATAATGCATGATGTAAATCTAACCCTCGAAGAACTCCTAGCAAATGTCATTTTTTACGGCTATAAAGATAAAAAGGAACATGAGATACTTATTCACCTTACCTTAGAGAAAAAAGAATTAATTTTACAATTTGAGGATGACGGTGTGCCTTTTAATCCGCTTGAATTTCCAATTCCGGATATGAAAAAACTGCAGAAAGTAATACATGAGGGAGGTATGGGCATACACTTTGTTCGCAGCTTGATGGATGAGATAAAATATAAAAGAAAGCAGGGGAAAAATATTCTGCTGATGAAGAAGAAAATATAGAATACAAAAAAAGATATAATATGTTAGAATGTAACTTAAGAAATTGACAGGTTCATCAGAACCGAAGAAAAATAGAGATTATTACGGCTGAGAGATTAGTTGCTTTTTTAATTGGATTTTGATAGAATACGGCGATTTGAAAATAAGCTATGAAGATAGTCAATAAAGAAGTTTTAGCTGATGTCAGTGATACGAAAATTACCAGTTTAGTTATCCAGCACCCACCCATTGCCCGCAAAGCCAAACCAGGCCAGTTTGTAGTTGTTATGGTAAATGAAAAAGGTGAGAGGATTCCTTTAACCGTAGTGGATAGGGATGAAGATAAAGGAACCATCACTTTGATTTTACAACTTGTAGGCCTGACCACCAAACTCCTGGGAAATTTAAATGTGGGCGACTCTCTATATGCTCTGGTAGGACCTATGGGCCACGCCACAGAAATTAAAAATTATGGAAAAGTAATTTTAGTAGGCGGAGGAGTAGGCATTGCCGAAATTTATCCCGTAGCTAAGGCCTTAAAAAAAGCGGGCAACCACATAGTAACCATATTAGGGGCTAGGACAAAGGCTTTATTGATTTTAGAAAAAGAATTAAAAGCTGTATCCGATGAATTTTATGTTACTACCGACGATGGCTCTTACGGAAAAAAAGGTTTCACCACCGATGTTTTAGGAAAATTATTGGTTAACCAGCAACTGGTCTACGCTGTAGGCCCTATTCCCATGATGAGGAATGTTTCTTTAGCCACCAAAAATTCAGGCATAAAAACCCTCGTTTCTTTAAATGCCTTAATGGTAGATGCCACCGGCATGTGCGGAAGCTGCAGGATAACGGTGGGGGGCGAGGTAAAGTTTAGTTGCGTGGACGGGCCGGAATTTGATGGCCATCTGGTAGATTGGGATGAACTAATAAAAAGAAACAGGATTTACGAGGAAAAAGAAAAGCATATCTGTAAGCTTTATAAGTTATGAGAAAAGAGCCGGTAGGAATCAAAGAGCAGAAAGCAAGTGAACGGGCGGCTAATTTTGATGAGGTAGTTTTTGGATTTAACGAAGAAGAGGCCCTTAAGGAAGCCGGCCGCTGCCTTCAGTGTAAAAACCCTACCTGTATTTCAGGTTGTCCGGTAGAAATAGATATAAAAAAGTTCATTTACCAGATTACTCAAAAAGATTATAAAAGTGCCTACCTTACTATCAAGGAAAAGAATAATTTTCCCTCTATCTGCGGAAGGGTTTGTCCGGCAGAATATCAGTGCCGGAAGGCCTGCGTATTAACCAAAAAAGGCTCACCCTTTGCAACAAAGGCGGCTATAGATATCCATTTTTTAGAGAGATTTATCGGTGATTATGGAATAAAGAATAATTTAGAGGTTCTTTCAGGCAAAGATAGGAAAATATCTGGTTTTAAAGTAGCTGTGGTAGGTTCAGGCCCGGCAGGTTTATGTGTGGCCGGTGAACTGGCAAGGGTGGGCATAAAAGTAGTTATTTTTGAGAGCCTTCATAAGCCAGGGGGAGTCCTAAGATACGGCATTCCACCTTTCAGGCTTCCCAGAGATATTCTGGATTTTGAAATAGATTATTTAAAAAAATTAGGCGTAGAGATTATACCCAATTTTATTATAGGTAAGACCAAAACCTTAGATGAGCTTTTTGAAGATGGCTATTCGGCCGTATTTTTGGGACTGGGAGCCGGCATACCTTCTTTTTTAGGAGTGCGAGGGGAAAACTTGTGCAACATCTATTCAGCCAATGAGTTTTTAACCAGAGTCAATCTTATGTCGGCTTATAAGTTTCCTGAATTTCAGACTCCTGTTAATATAGGCAGTAATATTATTGTTATCGGCGGAGGAAATACCGCTATAGACGGGGCCCGGGTGGCCTTACGAATGCAAAATATGAACGGCATCATACCCAATACTTCCATCTTTTACAGGCGCACAGAAGTGGAGATGCCGGCCAGGCGCCTTGAGATTAAACATTCTGAAGAAGAAGGGGTGAATTTTGAATTTTTAGTTTGTCCCACAGGATTTACAGGTGATAAAGACGGATATGTCAAGAAGATGAAGGCCTTGAGGTGCCGCTTAGGTGAACCTGATGCAACAGGGCGAAGAAGGCCTGTGCCAATTTCCGGAAGTGAGTTTGAGGTTAATTGTGACCTGGCAGTGATTGCGGTTGGCCTAAAAGCAAATCAACTTTTAACAAAAGTTACTCCCACCTTAAAGACAGATAAATATGGCGATGTAGAGGTGGATCCCAAAACTATGCAGACTTCTATTGAAGGCGTTTTTGCGGGGGGAGATATCGTGGGCGGAGAGGGTACAGTGATTGAGGCTATGGGTATGGCCAAAAAAGCCGCCAAAGGAATAATTGAGTATATTTCTAAAAAATAGGATAATAGATTTTATAAGTCAGCAATAAATTGAAAGGAGAGAAAAAATGGCTAAGGCAAAATTAAAGGAATTTATGGCAGAGGTTATTAAAAAGAATCCCGGCCAGCCCGAGTTTCATCAGGCAGTGGAGGAGGTAGTGGGATCTCTGGTATCTTTTCTTGATAAAAATCTAAAATATCAAAAAGCCAAAATACTCGAGCGAATAGTAGAGCCTGAGAGGGTGATTATATTCCGCGTGCCCTGGCTTGATGATAAGGGCCAGGTTCAAGTTAACCGCGGTTTTAGAATTCAGATGAACAGCGCATTAGGTCCTTATAAAGGCGGCCTTCGTTTTCATCCCACCGTCAATTTGGGAATTTTAAAATTCCTGGCTTTTGAGCAGGTCTTTAAAAACAGCCTCACTACTCTTCCCATGGGCGGAAGTAAGGGTGGCTCTGACTTTGACCCCAAAGGAAAATCTGATAATGAAGTAATGAAATTCTGTCAGAGTTTTATGAATGAGCTTTTCCGTCACATAGGACCCAACACAGATGTGCCTGCCGGAGATATAGGTGTTGGAGCGCGTGAGATTGGATATCTCTTCGGTCAATATAAGCGGCTTCGCAATGAGTTTACAGGTGTTTTAACAGGCAAAGGTCTTAATTGGGGCGGAAGTTTAATCAGACCCGAGGCCACCGGCTACGGCTGTGTTTATTTTGCCGAAGAGATGCTGAAAACAAAAGATGATTCCATGGAAGGTAAAGTTTGTGTAGTCTCCGGCTCCGGAAATGTTGCTCAGTATATCATAGAAAAAGCTATTGATTTAGGGGCTACAGTGGTTACTTTGTCTGATTCCAATGGTTATATCTATGATGAAGAAGGTATAGACGAGAAAAAGTTGGCCTTTGTCAAGGAGCTTAAAAATGTTAGGCGCGGTCGCATAAAAGAATATGCAAAAAAATATAACTGTAATTTTTATTAAAACCAGCGTCCGTGGGGTGTTCACAGCGACGGGGCCTTTTCCTCTGCCAGCCAGAATGAGATT
>CAYUDR010000020.1:0-13106 GCA_964443705.1 uncultured Planctomycetia bacterium
TTATCTGGAGCAAATTTTACCTACTCAGGAAGGAAGAAAAATCGTCTTAAGTGAAGCCACCGGCATGTTAACTATTACCGATACCCCTTCCAATCATAAAATTATAAAAGAAATACTTAAAGCCATAGATATCGGCCCCAGGCAGGTAATGATTGAAGCCAAGGTAGTTGAAATAAGAGCCGGTTTTTTAGAAGAGAAGGGCATTGACTGGTACTGGTACAGGTCTAACCTGGAAGGAGAGGAGAGCCGAGGAAACCGTACGACAAAGCAGTCCTGGACGCCTGGAAATGTATATAGCGGGTCAAGTTTTGTGCAGTCTGGAGCTATGGGCCCTCAGGAGTATATAAATAGACCGAGTATCTGGGAACAGGTGCCTTATTTTACCACTGGAGATACTATTGCGCCTTTATCTAAAGAGGGCAAGAATAGCGATATTAATATAGCACCGGGTGGAATTAACATGAGCTTGCCTTATGTATCCAAATACGGTCTTGATTTATTGATTTCAAAAACCACTTTTGGCGGCAGTTATTTGCGAGCTTATATTCATCTCTTAGAAGAAGACGGAAATGCAAGTCTCCTTTCTTCTCCCCGAGTTACTACTTTATCAGGGGAACCGGCTAATATTCAATTAACTAAGACCATCCCTTATGTCAATGATGTGACAGCAGAAAACGTAGGCTCTGCCGACTGGCCACGTATAAAATATAATTTTACGCTTGATGAAAAAGCAGTTGGAATTAAACTTGAAGTGACTCCGTTTGTGAGCGGAGCCAGCGATATTATTCGTTTAGAAATTGAGCCGGAGATAGTGGATTTGTTATACCAGGCACCAGTTTCTGCCTTACACGAGAGTGGCTCCACTTCTGGAACAAGCCAGCTTGTTGTTGGTGCGGTAGAAGTGGCCCCCGGGATAGGGGCGATAGAAGTAAGCACATTAGAGCCGGGAAGTATGCTTATCACCGAAGAGATGGGTTGGCCGGCTGTAGCCGTTAGAAATGTAAACGCTACAGTTTATGTTAAAAGTGGAGGGACCGTAATTTTGGGTGGCCTGATAAAAGACGAAGACAGGAAAATTGAAAAAAAGATTCCCGTTTTAGGTCACATACCTTTACTGGGTAATTTATTTAGATATAAATATACACAACGAGATAAAAAAAACTTGGTAATATTTATCACGGCCACTATAATTACACCTGAAGGAGAAGCAATCCGATAATTTTTTTATTGCACTCACTTTAAAATTAGAAAAAAATGATTAGAAAGATTTTTTTAAAATCCTTAAATTTACTGGTTATGGTTTTAGCAATTTCATTTTTGCTTAAGACAGATATTGTTTACCCTGAAGGCATTACCCAGTACTTGCAGGAGTCGCTTCCTTCTCAAAAGGGCAGAAAGATGGTATTTGATGAAGCTACCGGATTTTTGCTTATTACCGACATACCTACCAATCACAGACTCATTAAGAATTTAATAAAAACCTGGGATGTTCCGCCGAGGCAGATAACTATTGAGGCCAGGTTTGTTGAGGTAAAAAGAGGAGATTTGACTGAACTGGGCATTCAATGGATGACAGAAAGAATGGATGCCTCTCGCAAGCAGCGATGGTCAAGCCCCCAGGATATATGGGGCAAAGATTTCAAATGGGAGAAAATAGGGAGTGAGACCACCGGTTATGTTTGGCAGTTGGTAGAAAGCCCTACGACTACAGATGTTGATATGCGATGGGAATATGGTCTTGACACAGAGACAAGGAAGAAAAAAAGTACGTTTTTTGTGGGTTCGGGTCCCCCAGGTTCCCCCGGAGCGATGGGTTATACCTGGAAAGGAATAGATAGCGATGGCGATGGACAAATTGACAGCTATACTCCAGATCAATATATCGGCCCGGGCTGGTCAGGAACAAAGTTTTCTCTGGGCGCAGAGCCGGAAGGTGACCTTTATGAGGGCATTGATCTTGAAGAAGCAGACTCGGGTCTGGATTTAGAAATCGGTAGAATTGATGTCGGCGGAACTTATATTTACGGATATTTAAAGGCCCTGGAAGAAAGCAATAAAGCCAATTTACTTTTTGCTCCTAAAGTAACTACAATTTCGGGGCAACACGCTGTCATTCAGATGATTTCAAAAATTCCTTATGCTTCAGATTGCTCGCGAGAAAATATAGGGAGTTCTCAATCGCCTATATTTTTTGAAAAATACACCATAGAAGAAAAAGAACCGGGTATAATATTGGATGTTTTACCTATTGTGAGTGAGATAAATCAAATGATTACTTTAGAAATTAAGCCCACGGTGGAACACGTATCTAAAACTGTTGCGGTAGTCGATTCCGAAGCCTATGCGCAGCTTGGAGGTAGATTAAATTATCCTGTAATATCAAAAAAGCAGGTTAAGACTAAAGTAACCATTAGAAGCGGAGAGACTGTAATATTGGGTGGTTTAATTGAAAGCAAAGAAGTAGAAAATATCAAAAAAGTTCCTCTGCTGGGAGATATTCCTTTGCTGGGCCTTTTATTCAGAGATAGATATACCAGCATGGAGAAGACCAATCTAATGATATTTCTGACAGTTACCCTGATTTCTCCTGAGGGAGAAAAAATATAGTAAGCTGTTTTTTAATTGTATAAAAAATAGAATTTTTAAATGAAAAAAATAGCGATTTCTTTAGTGATTTTTACCATAGTTTCCTTTTTGGTTTTGCCTTTTTGCGAAGCTCAGGGAAAAACCGAAGGCAAAGAGGTGATACTGACTACAGGCGATATTAGAGAAGATTATAAAATTGCCATGAGCGGTATTGTCACTTGCAAAAGCTCCAGCACCGAAATAGATAAGCTTATTGAGAATTTAAGAAAAGAAGCGGAGAAGATAGGTGCAGATGCTGTGATTTTTGTAAGATTTATAAGCTTTGGAGGTTATCTTTTTATCTACGGAACACCGGTGAAGCTGTTAGAAGAAGAATGAATTTGTGAATGCGTTATTGTTTGAAAAGCCTACTGTGGCCCATCTTTATTTTTTATATTTTTTCCTCTTCCCAACTCGCACATCCCGATGATATATTAAGCCAAGATCTCTTTGGCCCTGAGCGGTCAATGAATTTTTTGGTATGGGCTCCTTCAAAGGCCGATGCCAAGCGAGTTTCAAAAGAAGCAGAAGAGTATTATAAAAGACTTCTGAAGATATTAAAATATGGCGGAACATTTTCACAAAAGTGTAAAATTTATATCTATAGAGATAGAGAACAATATATAAAAACACTCAAAAAGTTTGATTCTTATTTTCCGGTATGGTCAGGAGGAGTAAATTATCCAAAAACCGCCTCGAGAGGCCCTATGGTGTGCGCTTTTTTGACCAGGGGTTTATTTGAACACATTTTCCCTCACGAATTAACCCACGCTGTCTTTCGTGAATTTATAGGCGGCCTGGGAATGCCCACTATTATTAAAATACCTTTATGGTTAGATGAAGGAATGGCTGTTTTTATGGAAAAAGGGGCGGATTATAAGAAGGCAATAAAGCAAGCTGTTGATGACGGCTCATACATGAAACTTGAAACATTAACCGCCTTGACGAGATACCCGGAAAATTTACAGGAAAGAAATTTATTTTATCAACAGGCTCCCAGTGTGGTGGAATTTTTAATCGTCACTTACGGAGGAGATAAATTTCTTTCCTTTTCCAGAAGGTTGGTAAGAAAAAACGAGGACATTGACCAGAACTTATCTTCTGTTTACTATCCGCACATACAGAATATAGAACAATTGGATAGCAGCTGGGTTGAATATGTAGGGAAAAACTATTAGCCTTCCTTTGCAGTAAATTTAAGCGCCTTAATGAAAAAAGCATTTTTATTCATAGTAATTTGTCTTATTTTATTTTTGTATTTCGATATTGGCCTATCGCAGCCGAAAAACAAAGGCCTACCTCAGAAATTAAGCAGAGGCCATTTCCTTATTTATCACGATAATGAAGAGCTGGCAGATAAGTTTAGCTGGAGATTAGAATATTATTATAGCAGGATTTTACGCCATTTTAACATAGTCAATTTTCGCCCATGGGAGGAGAGGGGCAGGTGTTTGGTTTATTTGTTTAAGACCGAAGAAGATTATGTTAAAAACTCAAATTGTCCGGGGTGGTCTGCGGCATGTGCGCACTGCCGCCCGCCATTTAGTCTATTTACTTACGAAAGAGCCGCTACTACTCAGAGATTACTGGAAGGGACTTTGCCGCATGAATTAACCCATTTGTTTTTTCATAAACTTATGGGAAAACAAAAAATCCCTTTGTGGTTGGATGAGGGGCTGGCACAATGTGAAGAAAAAGATACTAAAAAGAGATTTGAGCGAAAGAAATTTATCAAGAAGACGTTGCGAGAGGGAGAGTATATTAAATTGAAACAATTATTTGAAATGGATAGTTATCCTGAAGATGAACGAGAAAATTGGCTTTTTTACTGCCAATCTGAAAGTGTGGTTACCTATTTAAAAGAAGAATATCTGCCTTCTTTTTTTACTAAGTTTTTAATTTATACTAAGAAAGGAAAATCTACTGATGATATATTAAAACATGTCTACGGAAAAGAATTTCCGCAGGGGACAGAAGATTTAGAGAAAAAGTGGAAGGAATACGTAAAATTAAAATATTGAAAACTTAACTCATCTATTAAATACAATCTTCAGGCACAAAGGGAGAAGAGCGGAAAATGAAAAAGATAGATATCCGAAATTTTTTAATATTATCTTTTTTCTTTGTTTTTTTGACTGCTGTAGGATGGCCTAATTTGTGCTTAGAAGCCGAAGAGGCAAAAGAAATTAAAGCCCATAGGCAGCAACTACTAAAAGAAATGAGAGAAAGTTCCCTCAGGATAAGCGATGGAACTATATGGGAAAGTGAGCATTTTAGAGTGAGAATCTTAGCGGGCTCCATTAAGAATCTGGATTTAAAAAAAGATAAGAAGTTAGAAGATTTGTTATTAAGGGTTCTGTTGATATGCGAGGAAGCATATCAGGAGGTGGGCCGAGATTTTAATAAATATTCGCCTTATAGACTTGAGATAGTTTGCAAGTCACAGGAAAGGTACGACATGGATACTGATCCCCGGGGTATTTATGGTTTTACCCTCACCAGAGATGGGTTAACCATTCCCTTCAAGGCGGAAGAATTAATAAGCCCCTTGAGTGATTTTCCGAAAGGCATAGAGAATATTTATTGGGCATATACCACTTTTGTGTTAACTCAAAGATGTGGAGTTTACTTAAACAGCAAAACTGCAAGAGATATTAGAAAATATGAGGCCTCTAAGGCCTATAAATTATCCGTCTGGCTCAATCCAATGTCCAATGAGCAAAAAAGAGAAAATTTGGAGAATTTAGAGAAAGAAAATGAAGAATTTCTAAATAAATATTCCAGATATTTCTCTCCTGAAGTTCTGCAGATATTCAAAGAAACCATGACCTGCAAATGGTGCGGGGCTACGATTGATATTACAGATAAAAAGGAAGGCGAGGATATTGAGTGTCCTGCCTGCGGCACGTGGGTGAAGGTTAAGGCTAAGAAAAAAGATTAATTGACTCCAGTAGATTATTTTAAATAGGAAATTGCCCCAGAGAAGTATGTTGAAAGAAGTTAAACACAAAGTAATAACAAGAATTTTATTATTTTGCCTGGTATTGCTTTTTAATATGGAAACTGCGCCACTAGTTAGCGCACAGCAGAAATTTGGAAACTTACCGCAGTATCTTAAGCGAGAACACTTTATTATTTATCATGACAATAGAATTTTAGCTCATACTTTAATAGACAAAGCCGAGCATTATTATAGGCAAGTTCTTAAAGACCTGGGTGCAGAAGATTTTGACCCTTTCAGTAAAAGGCCGTGTCCTATTTATCTTTACAAAAACAAAAGAGATTATATCGAAAGTGCGCATGCCCCTGCATGGTCAAGCGGCATTGCAAGGTATAACCCGCCTCGATTTGCTACTTATGAAGGTGCGCGAAATTTTAAAGATACCATTTTCCCGCATGAATTAATGCATCTTTTGTTATTTATTTTAATGGAAGGCCGGCCCATACCCCTCTGGCTTAACGAGGGCCTGGCGCAATATGAAGAAGCCGATTTTGGCAGAACCAAGAAGCCGCATCTAAAAAGAATTATAAAAAGAGGCAGTTATATAAAACTCGGTGAACTTTTTGATATGCAGACTTACCCTGAAGATAAACAAAAAATTGATTTTTTCTATCTTGAATCAGCGGCTATGGTTGAATTTTTAAAAAAAGAGGGTTCAGGAGAATCCTTTGACCTGTTTTTATTAAAGATTAAGCGGGGCCTGGATACAAAGGCAGCCCTTAGAGAAGCTTATGGGGATAAATTTTCTGATATGGAAACACTCGAGCAACGCTGGATAGAATTTATAGAGAAATGTTACTAAAAAACTTTTATCTTCAGCGAACAGCAAAACACAGGTTTATTATATTATGAAAGCCTTTTTAATTGACGGAAATTCATTTTGTTATAGAGCACACTACGCCATCAAAAACTTGAGGACCAAAGAAGGCAGGCCAACGGGTGCGGTTTTTGGTTTTGTGAGTATGCTTAATAAAGTTATTAAAAGCCAGGAACCACAGTTATTAGCTGTAGCTTTTGACCTTAAGGCCCCTACTTTTCGTCACAAAAAATTTAAGGATTATAAACTTGGCAGGCCTCCCATGCCACAGGAGCTGGTTGAGCAGATACCGGTCATTAAAGAAGTAGTGCGTGCTTATCAAATACCTATCTTTCAAAAAGAAGGTTTTGAGGCCGAAGATTTAATTGCCACCATTGCTCGCAAATTGGAAAAAGACGGACATGAAATCTTTATCGTCACCGGCGATAAAGATATGCTTCAATTGGTAGATGACAAAGTTAAAGTTTATAATACTCACAAAGATGGTTTTATTTATTCAAAAAAGGAAGTCAGGGAAAGATTCGGAGTGGGGCCGGAAAAGGTTATTGATATAATGGCTTTGATGGGAGATAAAATTGATAATATTCCCGGCGTTCCGGGCATCGGAGAAGTTACCGCTAAGCAGTTGATAAAGGAATTTGGCTCACTCGACAATGTTTATAAGAATATAAACAAAATAGATCGGGAAAAGACAAGAGAACTCCTGCTGGCCAATAAAGAAAAAGCATATTTAAGTAAAGAGCTTGCCACAATTGATATCAATGTAGATATCACATTTGACACTCACCAATTAAAATTAGAGAAGCCTGATACCAAAGGGTTAATTAAAATTTTTAAGGAGCTTGAATTCAGAGGCCTGCTAAAGAATTTCTTGAAGGCGGATACCGAAGGCGGTAATTATTGCTTAATTGAAAGCAAAAAGGATTTTTTGCAATTAGTCAGAGATTTAAAAAAACAAAATTATATCTGTTTTGATTTTGAAACCACCAGTGCTGATCCAATGCTGGCTAAGGTAATAGGTATAGCTTTCTCGGTAGAAGAAAAAAAGGCTTTTTATGTACCGGTAAAACTGGATGAAAAGACACTCTTGAGCCTTGAAAAAGGTATGTTTTCAGACGCCAAAGCAACTGGCCTGGATAGAAAATTTGTTATGGAGAATTTAAAACCTCTTTTTGAAGATGAACAAAAAGAAAAAATAGGGCAGAATATCAAATACGAAAAAATAATACTTAAAAATTACGGCATTAATTTAAAAGGCACTTTTTTTGACACCATGGTTGCCTCCTATCTTCTTAATCCTTCCAAGCTGAACCATAATCTTGAAGATATTGCTTTTGAATATTTAAGTTATTCGATGACCAGCTTGGATGATCTTTTAGGCAAGGGCAGGAATAGGCGAAGTATTTTAGAAATAGATATGGAAGATTTGAAAAATTATGCCTGTGAGGATGCTGATATAACTTTTCGTCTCAAGACTGTGCTTAAAAATAAACTAAAAGAAGAAAATCTTTTTGATTTGTTTCATAAGATTGAAGCCCCGCTTATACATACTTTAAGCTGTATGGAGGTAAATGGTGTATGCATAAATGCTTCTTTTTTAAAAAGGATGCTTTTAAATTTACAAAAAACGCTTGACAAACTCACGCAGAATATTTATGATGAGTCAGGTGAGCATTTTAATATAAATTCACCCAAGCAACTACGGCTAATTCTCTTTGAAAAGTTAAAATTAAAATCTATAAAGCGCACTAAAACCGGCCTTTCAACCGACGTCGAAGTTCTAGCCAAGCTCTCTAAAAAACACATTCTGCCTAAACTATTATTGGAATATCGTGAACTGTCAAAATTAAAATCAACTTATGTTTTGGCCCTGCCCAAGCTGATTAATCCTTTTACCGGCAGGATTCATACTTCTTTTAATCAGACTGTTACTCAGACAGGGCGCTTATCTTCATCTAGACCAAATCTTCAAAATATTCCTATAAGGACAGATATAGGCCGGCAGATAAGAAAGGCATTTATTGCTCAGGATAAAAATTATTTAATTTTATCTGCAGATTATTCTCAAATCGAGCTTCGTATTCTGGCGCATTTTTCAAAGGACTCTGCTTTAATCGATGCCTTCCGCAACGGTTTAGATATTCATATCCATACGGCTTCTCTGGTTTTTGGCGTGGAAGAAAAAGATGTAACAGATAAGATGCGTTCTCTTGCCAAAACAGCAAATTTCGGCATAATTTACGGAATGAGTTCTTACGGGCTGGCCAAAGAATTGGGCATTGAAGCAGGAGAGGCAAAAGAATTTATTGAAGCTTATTTCAAACGTTATCCGAAAGTCAAAGAATATATAAATACTCAGGTGGAATTTGCCAGTTCACATGGCTACGTCTGCACTTTGTTTAATCGAAAACGTTATATCCCTCAAATAAATAGCAAAAATATAGCCCTTCGTAATTTTGCTGTACGGACGGTTATCAATACCCCTATTCAGGGAACGGCCAGCGATATAATTAAGAAAGCCATGAATGAAATATACCGTAAGCAAAAAGAAAAAAATTTGAAAAGTAAAATGATACTTCAAGTTCACGATGAACTTGTTTTTGAAGTTCCAAGAGAGGAGCTGAATATCATTAAAGACATTGTTAGAGATTGCATGTGTCAGGCGGCTGATATTCTGGAGGTTCCGGTTAAGGTAACTCTTAAGGCAGGTAAGAATTGGTTAGAAGCAGAGAGAATATGATTTAATGAGCCCAAGCCCCCCTTGAAAAGATTAAGGAAAGGAATTAGAATAAATGGTGCGCAGAAATAGTGAAGGTACTAGTAAAATCAAGATTTATAATTAAAAGACAAAGACGGTTTAATGAAAGTTTTATTTTTATCCAGTGAAGTTGCCCCTTTTGCTAAGACCGGAGGATTGGCGGATGTAGCCGGCACCCTTCCGTCTGCCCTGGCAGAGAAAGGACTTGAAGTAATTATTACCCTGCCTAAATACAGGGGGATAAAGGGAAAGACTTCTAAAATTGGCAAGGTCAAAGTTTATTTTATTGAAAATGATATCTTTTTTGACAGGAAATATCTGTATGGCGGGATGAGAGGCGATTATCCTGATAATTTAAAGCGTTTTGCCTTTTACTGCAGGCAAAGTCTTGCATTAGCAAAAAAGATAAAATTTAAGCCGGACATAATTCATTGCAATGATTGGCAAACAGCCCTTGTACCCGTGTATCTTAAAAGTATGAAAAAACATGATTTTTTCTTTAAAAAATCGAAGACAATTTTTAGTATTCACAATCTTGCCTATCAGGGACTTTTTCCGCGTGCACAATTATCATTCACCGGCCTAAAGAATGATACTTTCTGCCAAAAGGCCTTGGAATATTATGGCAAGATTAACTTGATGAAGGGAGGGTTGATTGGTGCTGATGTTTTAACCACCGTCAGTCAAACTTATTCAAAAGAGATTACGACCAGAGAATATGGCTGTGGTTTTGAAAAAATCCTTTTCAGTCGTCGAAGAGATTTATTTGGTATTCTAAACGGCATAGACTATTTACTTTGGAATCCCGAAACCGACAAAAATATTTATGAAAATTACAATGTCAAAAATTTAAGCAGAAAAAAAAATAACAAGGCAGCTTTGCAGAAAGAGACTGGTTTGGCGGTAAATAAAGATGTGCCCTTGCTTGGTATTATTTCAAGGCTGGCCTATCAAAAAGGACTGGATTTGTTAGCCGAAATCGTCAAACCGCTTTTGACAAGAGGCGCCCAGCTTATTTTGCTTGGCACAGGCGAGAAAAAATATCATGATGTTTTTTTAAAGATAGCTGGTGGGAAATACAAGAAAAATGTTTCTATTAATCTGAAATTTGATGCAGTCTTAGCAAATAAAATTTATGCGGCAAGCGATATATTTCTTATGCCTTCCCGTTATGAGCCATGCGGATTAGGGCAGTTAATCAGCATGAAATATGGAACAATTCCCGTTGCCAGGGCTACTGGGGGCCTGGCAGATACGGTTATAGATTTTAATAAAAATCCCAAACGGGGTACAGGTTTCATTTTTAAGCAGGATTCCTCAAGCGCTTTTCTTAGAGCCACAGAGCGGGCGCTAAAAGTCTATCAAGATAAAAAAAACTGGCTTAATTTGATGAAACGAGTTATGAATAAGGATTTTTCCTGGGATAAGTCCGCTGTTAAATATATTAAATTATATAAAAAAACGTTAATTAGTAGTTAGGAGTAAATAGTCGGCGTTAATATGGTTATTATCGGATTAACTGGCACATTTGGCTGCGGCAAAAGTACGGTAGCAAGGTTTTTTAAAGAAAAAGGCGCAATTATTATTGATGCCGATAAAATAGTTCATCAAAAATATAAACCGGGAACTAAGTGCTGGCGCAGGATAAAAGCATATTTTGGGCAGGAAATTCTAAATAAAAATCAGACTATTAACCGAAAGCGCCTGGCAGAGATTGTTTTTACTCAAAAGGAGCACCTTTTGGCTCTTTGTAAAATTATCCATTCGCCGGTTATTAAAGAAATAAAAAATCAGGTTAGAACCATAGAGAAAACAAAAAAGAAAACCCTTGTTATTATTGATGCCCCCTTATTATTTGAAGCAGGAATAGAGAAAACAGTAGATTTTACAATTTGTGTTTACTCAACAAGCCATATTCAAATCAAGCGGATTTTAACCAAGAGGGCCTTAGATAAAAAGCAGATAGAGGCACGGTTAAAAAGCCAGATGTCGGCAGAATCAAAAAAGCTCAAAGCAAATTTTATTATTGATAATTCCGGTAGTTTTGCCGGAACGCGTCGGCAAGTGACAGATATCCTTAAAAGGATAGAGACGACAGACGACAAATAAATAAGGAGAAAAAGAAAATGGAAATAGCCCAGTTGCAAACTAAAAGCATCTCTCAATTAAATAAAATGGCTAAAGAATTTAAATTGAATGGTGTTAGCGGCCTGAAAAAACAAAACCTTATCTTTAAAATATTACAGGCTCAGGCAGAAAAACAGGGGAATTTATTTGGAGAAGGTGTATTAGAAATTTTGCCGGATGGTTTTGGTTTCCTACGTTCCCCCAGTTATAATTATCTGCCATGCCCGGACGATATTTACATATCTCCATCTCAGATTAAAAAGTTTGGTTTGCGGACCGGTGATACCGTCTCCGGACAGATAAGACCGCCCAAAGAGGGAGAGAAGTATTTTGCCCTTTTAAAAGTCGAAGCCGTCAATTTCGATGCACCCGAGTTAGCCAGAGATAAAATTCTCTTTGATAATTTAACGCCGCTTTATCCGCAAGAACGCTTCCTGCTTGAGACAAAACCCGAAAAATTTTCTATGAGGATTATGGATTTGCTAACACCAGTGGGTAAGGGTCAGCGCGGCTTGATAGTTGCTTCGCCTTACAGTGGTAAAACTGTTTTGTTGCAGAAGTTTGCTAATAGCATTACAACCAATTACCCGGATGCGATATTAATTGTGCTCTTAATTGATGAGCGGCCGGAAGAGGTAACTGATATGCAACGCTCCGTTAAAGGTGAGGTAATTAGCTCTACTTTTGATGAACCTGCGGAGCGTCATGTTCAGGTAGCCGAGATAGTTTTGGAAAAAGCAAAGCGCCTTGTAGAATATGATAAAGATGTAGTTATTCTCCTTGATAGCATTACCCGTTTAGCCCGCGCTTATAATACAGTTGTGCCTCACTCAGGCAAAATTCTCTCCGGAGGAGTGGATGCCTCCAGCTTACAGAAACCAAAGCGTTTTTTTGGCGCTGCCAGAAACATTGAAGACGGAGGAAGTTTAACTATTATTGCCACTGCTCTCGTTGATACCGGTAGCCGCATGGATGAAGTCATCTTTGAAGAATTTAAAGGCACCGGCAACATGGAATTACAGCTTGATCGCACACTTTTTCAACGCAGAATATACCCTGCTATAGATATCAAGAAGTCAAATACGAGAAAAGAAGAATTGCTTTTAGATCCGGAAGAGCTTAAAAGAATATGGATTTTAAGAAAGGGCTTAACCGAGCAAAGCAGTCAGGAAGCTATGGAGCTTTTACTGAGTGGACTCAAGAGATATAAAACCAATGCGGAATTTTTAATGAGCTTAAAAGGAGGATCTTGAATAAAATAGTATCCGCCTAAGGCGGATTAAATTTACGCGAATAATTTATATTCGCTTGCGCTCCATAAATTATGCGTTCATTTAAGGAGGTGGAAAAGAATGAAAAAAGGAATACATCCCCAATACAAAGAGACAACTATTACTTGTGCTTGCGGGCAGGTAATTCATACCCGCTCCACAAAGCAGAATATAAGGGTTGAAATATGTTCCAATTGTCATCCTTTTTTTACAGGTAAGCAAAAATTGGTTGATTCAGCAGGTAGAGTTGAGAAGTTTCGTAAGAAGTATAATCTGTAAGGTAAAAAAGCTTTCAGCCCTCAGCTCTCAGCTTTCAGTCTTTTATCTTTTGCTTCTTCTGTCTGATGGCTGAAAGCTGACGACTGGTAGCTAATTTAATTTAAAATGTTAGAAAAAGCCGAGAAAATATATACCAGGTTCATTGAACTGGAAAAACTTTTGGCTGATCCCGAGGTAGTAACTGATAGAATCAGGTATCAGTCTTTGGCAAAGGAACACGCCAGTTTG
>CAYUDR010000021.1:0-12963 GCA_964443705.1 uncultured Planctomycetia bacterium
ATCTTTATCTTTTTCTAAAATTTCTTTATAGATATTATCAATAGGGTCATTTGGCGCCAGGCCTTCTTTTTGCACAGAAGGGCGGTTGGGACTTAAGGCATTGGCTAAAATGGAAGCAGTTTCCCGGGCTCTTTTTTTGCCGCTGTGTGAGATAGTGTTTATGTTAATATTTGCCTGTTTTAAAAATACACTTACCTTTTTTACATCCTGAATTCCTTTTTCTGTCAGGGGCCTTTCGGGGTTTAAGTCTTTTGAAGTTGCTTCGCCGTGTTGAACGAGGTATAGTTTCATATTTTTAGACCCCCCTTAAGATTAGTGGCCGCTTTTTTTAGCCCTGAAAAGATTATAATAGCCCGACAATTTAGTCCGGAAACCGAATGGTTTATTCATATCAGAATTTTTTACTTTAATTCTTTTTAATTCGTACACATCTTTATTTAATTCGGCAAAACCCCTGTTGGTGGTGCAGGCCCCTTTATAGCCGGCTTTTTTTACTATGTTTTTGGCTTCTTCTGTAAAGCCCCCGGTGGGATAACAGAAATAATCAATCGGAAGGCCTAATTTCTTCTCAATTAACTTTTTGCAGCCAGCGGTCTCATTCCACAGGATAGACTTGTCTTTTATGGAGGGAATATATACTTCGTTTTTGGTGTGGGCGCCGAAAGATATATTATTTTGTAACATAATTTTGATTTCATCCCACTTCATAAACTCTCCCCTTTTATCAATGAAGTTGGCGACAATAAATATAGTAGTCGGGAAGTTATATTTTTCTAAAATAGGATAAGCATAGATATAGTTGTCTTGATAGCCGTCATCTATGGTGATAACTACGGTTTTGTGTTTAAATTTCCTGTTATTTTTTATACCCTCGACCAGCTCATCTAAAGAGATTACCTCATAACCTTTATTTTTAAGGAAGGCCATTTGCCGGGTAAAATTTTCAGGGGTAACAAAAAGTCCGCTCTCATTATAACCAAAACGGTGATACATAAGAATAGGAACGGTGTATCTTGGAGAAAGCCAGAAAAAATAGAAGGCACCCAACAGGATGCATATCGCTATGAGTATAATTAAAAGTCTTTTTATGGTTTTCATTTCATTATTTTCCTATAAATAAATTTACGTTATTAATTCTACACTATGTGAGAGAATTTGTCTATATTTTAGCAACTTAGATAATGTAATAAACTCTGTTACCTTTTAGCAATTCGTATATAGGCAAATATAACAAATTCTCGCTTTGAGCAATTTTTTTAACGTAAAGGTCTTTCGTAATTTTAGGTAGCTGCGGAACTCCCCAGCACTTTCAAAGAAAGTGCTGGGTCAAACAATCCTCGCTATCCCCGCCTGTGGCGGGGCAACCGAAATTACTCAAGCTGCTTTACTAAAAATCGCAATAAGCTCTAATTCGTCATATTTGCCTCAAAGGCAACAAACTATTTTACGCTATCGCAACTTATCTTGCCATTTTTTTTAATTCCTGATATATTCTATTAGGATGAGATTTTAATTTTAGGGAGTAATTTATGGAAGGCCTGGCATTAGCTATTTTGATAATATTCAGTGTGATTGGCTTTGCCGCCATTTTCTTTACTACTTTTGGAACTTTAATTATCTTTGCGGGCTCCGTTTTTTATTGCGTTCTAACTAAATTTTGCGTTATAGATATAAAAATGCTTATTGTTTTGCTGGTTTTGTATTTATGCGGAGAAGTATCGGAATATATTTTTATTGTATTTGGCGCCAAAAAATTCGGCGCCTCAAATGCGGCTGTGGCGGGAGCTTTTATAGGTGGAATTCTGGGCGCAGTGCTGGGAGCGGGATTTTTTGGCCTTGGCCTTATACCGGGTACTTTTCTGGGTATTTTTGCGGGGGCGTTTTTGGTTGAACTATGGGTTAAAAAAAACTTCAGGAAATCTTTTAAGTCCGGCACCGGCGGGATGTTAGGCAGAATAGGTTCAATAGTATGTAAGGTAGTGATAGCGGTTGTTATGTTAATTATAATGGCTCATAGAATAATTAGTTATTATGCGGGAGGCTAATATGCGGCGATATATATCCCTGCCTGGCCGGAACATCCCTTGACCTCATAAGCAATTTGTGCTAAATTAAGCTATCGTTGATTAGAGTGTCTAAAATTAATTGGAGTGAAAGAAAATGATCCAGGAAATTATGGAACAGACATGCTGGGGCAACAGGGTGATGGATTATATGGTGGCTGTTCTGATATTTTTAGGTAGCTTGATTGTTATTAAGATCTTCGAAAAGGTCTTTTTTAAACACCTTAAAAAGTGGGCAAAAAAAACCTCAACCACCATTGATGATTTTTTAGTAGGCATTACGGAAAGAATAGTTATTCCTTTTCTTTGTTTTGGCGTTTTTTATTTAAGCGTAGATACCTTAACTTTAGCCCCTCTCCTAAAAAGAATTATCGATATCATAGGCCTGGCGGTATTAACCCTGTTTTCAGTGCGTTTGATTATAGATTCAATCAGCTACGGATTTGAAATTTATATGTCAAGCAGAGGCAAAAGCGTTACTTTAAAACGCAGCCTCAATGGTATACTCAGAATAATAAAGATACTTGTGTGGGGATTGGCCATTGCCTTTTTCCTGGATAATTTAGGTTTTAAAATTACCGCCGTAGTTGCCGGTTTAGGCATTGGCGGCGTAGCTGTGGCCCTGGCTGCCCAGGCCGTCTTAAAAGATCTATTTAGTTATATTTCCATTATTTTTGACCGGCCTTTTGAGGTGGGGGATTTTATTATAATCGGTGAATATTTAGGGACGGTTGAACAAATTGGCATTAAGACCACCCGCATAAGTAGTTTAAGCGGAGAGCAGTTAATATTTTCCAATAGTGACCTTACTGATTCTCGAGTGCGTAACTACAAAAAAATGCAGAGGCGGCGTGTTTCTTTTAAATTTAGTGTAACCTACCAGACGCCGGTTAAAAAACTAAAAGAAATACCCAAAATAATTGAGAATATTATAGAAAATATTGATGACGCTATCTTTGACCGCGCCCATTTTTCTTCTTACGGCGATTTCAGTCTTGTTTTTGAGGTGGTTTATTATATTCTGGGCAGCAACTACAATAAATACATGGATATCCAGCAGGAAATTAATCTGGCTATAAAAGAAGAGCTTGAGAAGCGAGAAATTGAATTTGCTTATCCCACGCAGGTGTTGTATTTAAATAAAAATTAATTTTTAAAACTAAATTAAGGAGGATTTGGCGCATGATAGGAAAAATAAGGGAAATTTTGGGCAATGAAGGGAATAAGTTATTAAACCATGAATGTAACACCATACCTAAAGAAGGATTGCATTTACCAGGACCGGATTTTGTAGATAAAATATTTTCTATCTCAGATAGATCAAGTGAGGTTTTAAGGAATTTGAAGCGGGTCTTTAGCCATGGCAGATTAGCAGGCACAGGATATCTTTCTGTTTTACCTGTTGACCAGGGCATTGAACATTCAGCCGGCGCTTCTTTTGCACCCAACCCCATGTATTTTGACCCTGAAAATATCGTTAAACTTGCCATAGAAGGCGGATGTAACGCCGTGGCTTCAACTCTGGGAGTATTAGGAATAGTCTCAAAAAAGTATGCTAAAAAAATTCCTTTTATTCTGAAAATTAATCATAACGAACTTCTAACCTATCCCACTACATACGACCAGCGGCTTTTTGCTTCGTCGCAACAGGCCTTTGATATGGGTGCGGCAGGTGTAGGGGCTACCATTTATTTTGGCTCAGAAGAGTCTTGCCGGCAGATAGAAGAGATATCGGCGGCCTTTAGCCAGGCGCATAAATTGGGTATGTTTACCGTTCTATGGTGTTATTTAAGAAATTCGGCTTTTAAAAAAGACGGAGTTGATTATCATACTTCGGCTGACTTAACCGGCCAGGCAAATCACCTGGGAGTAACCATAGAAGCAGATATTATTAAACAGAAGCAACCCACCAATAACGGCGGATACACTGCCATAAATTTCGGCAAGACACATCCCTGGGTTTATGAAAAATTAACAACAGAGCACCCCATAGATTTAACGCGTTATCAAGTAGCCAACTGCTATATGGGAAGAATTGGTTTGATTAATTCCGGAGGTGCTTCCGGAGAAAATGACTTACAACAGGCAGTAAAAACAGCGGTGATCAACAAGAGAGCAGGAGGCATGGGGCTGATTTCCGGCAGGAAGGCATTTCAGAGGCCAATGCAGGAAGGCGTTGAGATTTTAAACGCTATACAGAATGTTTATCTTTGCAAAGAGATAACCATCGCATAGTTAGGAAGCAATTCCCTGCGGTTTTGAGAACATCAAAGGAGGTAGAAAGTTATGTTTCATCCCGTCAGTGAAGCGAAAATAAGTAAAGCCATTGTAAATGAATTTAGCAGGTGGCTCAGTGATTATATAATTTGCGATGCAATTATAGTAGGAGGCGGTCCCAGCGGTCTTTTGGCAGGCAGAGATTTAGCCGGAGAAGGTTTTAAGACTTTGATAATTGAAGCCAACAACTATCTTGGAGGAGGTTTCTGGATGGGCGGATATTTAATGAATACCGTCACTTTTAGAGCTCCATCCCAGGAGGTTTTAGATGAGCTTAAAATCCCATACAAGCAAGTCGAAGAAGGCTTATATATTGCAGACGGACCGAATGCCTGTTCAAAACTTATTTCTGCTGCTTGTGATGCAGGGGTTAAAATGTTAAATATGACCAAGTTTGATGACGTCGTTTATCGAAAGAAAAAGGTAGAAGGCGTGGTTATCAATTGGTCGCCGGTATCTGCTTTACCCAGGCAGGTAAACTGTGTCGATCCCATTTCTTTGGAATGCAAGGTGGTAATAGATACTACCGGCCACGATGCCTGCGTATGCAGGAGTTTAGAGAAAAGGAAACTTCTTAAAATGGCAGATTTCGGTCCTATGGATGCTAATACGTCTGAGAGTTTATTAGTAGAGAAGACTGGTTTAGTTTTCCCTGGTTTAATTGCAGCAGGGATGGCGGTTTCAACCGTCTTTGGTATACCGCGCATGGGGCCTACCTTTGGAGGAATGTTGCTTTCGGGGAAAAAGGCTGCACAGGAAGCAGCAAAGTTTCTGGCAAGGACTTCTTTTTATACAAAAGAAAAAATTTCATCGTAAAAATATATGTATTTAAATAACCCAGGCCTCTCTTTTATAATAATAGATAGAAGGGAGGTTTTTTATCAGGTGGCAAAAAATGGGCAGAAAAACAATCAAAGCCATATCCTTATTCTCCGGCGGCTTAGATAGTATTTTAGCTACCAGGCTTATTTTAGGGCAGTCGATAGAAGTAGAAGCAGTTAATTTTATAACTGTATTTTATAATTGTGTTACCGAGGCTCAATCGGCGGCCGATGAGCTAAGAATTAAACTTAAAGTATTCGATGTTAATCAGGATTTTTTTAAAATTCTTAAAAATCCAAACTATGGATACGGTTCCAACTTAAATCCTTGCATCGATTGTCATATATTTATGCTTAGGAAGGCAGGTGAGTATATGAAGGAAGTCGGAGCTCAATTTTTAGTTAGCGGAGAGGTGCTGGGGGAAAGGCCAATGTCTCAAAATAAAGTGTCCTTAAAGATTATAGAGAAAAATAGCGGATTAGAAGGATTAGTATTGCGGCCGCTTTCAGCAAAACTATTAGAGCCGACTATTCCCGAAAATGAAAAATGGATTAACAGAGAAAAATTATTGGATATTAAAGGCCGTTCCCGCAAGCCCCAGATACAGCTGGCTAAAGATTTTGATATTAGTAATTATTCTTCACCGGCCGGAGGCTGTCTTTTAACTGACCCGGGTTTTGCCGGTAGAATGAGAGACTTAATGGAACACAAAAAAGATTTTGAGGTTAATGATGTTGAACTTTTAAAAACAGGAAGGCATTTTCGTCTGGGAGAGAAAATTAAGTTAATTGTGGGCAGAAACGAGGGAGAAAATGATAAATTATTGACATTGGCCGGGGAAGGCGATTTATATTTTTATCCCACCAGGGCAAAAGGGCCGGTTGGTATAGGCAGAGGTATTTTTGATAAAAAGCAGACTATTACAGCTTTGGGCATTATAGCCAGGTATTGCGATAAGGATATAGAAGAGGAGCCCGAAATTGCTTACAGGCACCTGCCTGCGAAGGCAATTGACTTAATTAAAGCTAAATCAATGAAAGAAGAAAAACTTAATTTACTGAGAATATAAAAAAAGGATAGGCTACTTTTCGGAAGGAGATAAATATGACAAAGACATCTATCGAAAAACTGGCAGATTTTAGCCAAAGTGCCTGGCTGGATAATATCAGCCGTTCTTTAGTTGAAAGCGGAAAACTTAACGAAATGATTGGATGGGGCCTGAGGGGAATAACTTCCAACCCCACCATATTTGATAAAGCCATCCGGTTAAGTTCTGATTATGATAATAAAATTAGAGAATTATCCACGGCAGGCAAATCAACCTTTGAAATATATGATGATTTGACCGTCAGAGACGTTCAGACTGCCGCGGATATATTTAAACCCGTGTATGAAAAAACCAACGGCCTGGATGGCTATATAAGTTTAGAGGTTAATCCCCAGTTGGCATTTGACACCAAGGAGACCATAGAAGAAGCCAAGAGATTATATAAGAAAGTAAATCGCCCTAATGTCATGTTTAAGGTACCATCAACAGAAGCCGGCTTCAAGGCCATTGAGGAATTATTAGCCTGTGGCATTAATGTTAACATTACTTTGATATTTTCTGTAGAGCAATATATTAAAACAGCCAGGGCTTTTCTGGGGGGCATGCGTAGATTGGCGCAGGAGGGGGAAGAGGTGAGCCGGGTTCGTTCTGTGGCTAGTGTTTTTGTAAGCCGTGTTGATGCGGCTGTTGATAAAATACTCGATGAGCAACTAAGAAAGGAAGAGGCTGAATTTGCGAAAGATAAGCTTCTATTTTTAAAAGGTAAAGCAGCTGTAGCCAATGCAAAATTAATCTTTTATAAATATTTAGAAATTTTTTCTTCAGAGGAATTTAAGCAGTTAAGAGAAAAAGGAGTTAACCTCCAAAGAGTTCTCTGGGGCTCTACCAGCACCAAAAATCCCGAATATAGTGATATTAAATACGTATCGGAGTTGATTGGCAAACATACCGTAAACACAATGCCGGGGCAAACCCTTAATGCTTTCTTAGATCATGGTGTTGTTAAAGAGGCCATGACCGCAGATATTAAAGAAGCGCAGGATGTCGTTAAACGCTTAAAGGATTTAGGAATTGATATAAATGATATTTGTGCCCAATTGCTCCGGGAGGGAGTTGTGGCTTTTGAGAAATCATTTGACTCTCTCTTAAATTCCATAGAAGAAAAAGTTGCACATTTACGCAAAAAATAAAAATATCAATAACCTCATTTTTTAGTTGACAGTTTTTTTATTTAGGGTATAATTGATATTGAAATTCAAAATCAATAAGGTGCGCGATATGCCAAAAGAAATTGATATATTTATTTCTTTTTTAAAGAAAAGAAATTTAAGGTTGACTGATCAGAGGCAAGTAATCCTGAGAGTTTTTTTGAAGGTCAATAAGCATCTCAGCGTTGAGGATCTCTATAGAATTGTCAAGAAAAAGGACCCTCATATCGGCCAGGCAACAATTTTTAGGACTTTAAAGCTCTTATGCGTTGCCGGCATTGCAAATGAAGTTGATTTGGGAGATAAAAGAATAAGATATGAACATAAATATGGTCATCAGCATCATGACCACCTTGTTTGCCTAAAATGCGGCCGATTTATCGAAGTTTTCGATTCCAACATAGAGAAACTACAAAAAAAATTATGCCGGAAATTTGGATTTTTACCCCAGAAATACAAAATGGAAATTTTTGGCATTTGCAAAAAGTGTCAGTCTAAAAATAGGGATAGAAAATGATAGTAGATTTAACTCAGATGTTATCGGGAGAAAGAGGCGCAGTAGTGCAAGTTCAGGGCGGCTATGGCCTGGTGAGAAGGATTCAGTCTATGGGAATAAGGCCCGGTAAGAGAATAATCAAAGTGAGTTCTCATTTCTGGCGAGGTCCACAAACAGTGCAAATTGATAAAGTGCAATTTGCCATTGGCTTTGGTATGGCCAAGAGAATTTTAATTCAGGTTGAAAGATGAATCCGTTGGTGTTTTTATTGATGTCCAAAAAAAATGATTAGGAAAAGATGAAAAAAGTAGCCTATCCCCTTTTTTGAAGAGGAAGGAAGAGCGGTATGAAAATAAATAAAGTTTTATTAATGGGTAATCCCAATGTTGGTAAAAGCGCCATATTTTGTAGGTTGGCGGGGGCGAGGGTAATAATCTCTAATTATTCAGGAACTACCGTAGAATTTACTCGAGGGAAAATGAAGATTGGGAGGCAAAGGCCCACCGTAATAGATATCCCCGGCACTTATACTTTAGAACCAACCAACAAGGCCGAAGAAGTGGCTGTGGAAATGCTAAAAAGCGGTGATGTAGTTGTAAATATCATTGACGCTTCAAATCTGGAGAGAAATCTTTATTTAACCTTGCAGCTATTAGAAAGAAATACCCCGGTTATTATTGCCTTAAATATGTGTGACGCTGCTAAGCAGCGAGGAGTTGAAATAGATGTTAAAAAATTAGAAGAAGATTTGGGAGTGCCTGTAGTTCCTACATGTGGATTGAGCGGCGAGGGCATAAAAGAGTTGGTTGAGCGTTTACCGGAAGCAAAAGCTTCAAAGATGAAACCAACTTCGGATGCTCAAAGGTGGCAGATAATAGGCAAAATTGTAGCAGAAGTTCAGAAATTAACTCACCGCCATCCCAGCTTCTTGGAAAGATTAGAAAATTTAAGTATTAAACCGCTTTCTGGTTTAATTATCGCCTCGGGCGTTATATATTGCGCCTTCTGGGCCATTCGGTTTATGGGCGAAAACCTAATCGGTTATGTATTTGAGCCTTTATTTGAAAAATTATGGCTGCCCGTAATGATGAAGTTAAGTATACATTTGGGCGAAGGCACTTTATGGCATCAAATCTTTATCGGTAATCTTATTGAAGGCAGGATAGATTTTGGTCAGTCTTTCGGACTTCTAACCACAGGCCTTTTTGTACCCATAGCTATGGTCCTACCATATATATTCAGTTTCTATTTAATGTTAGGGCTCTTAGAAGACTTTGGTTATCTTCCTCGCATGGCGGTTCTGGCAGATAATTTTATGCACCACCTGGGGCTTCATGGATATGCTATAATTCCTTTCATTTTAGGATTAGGGTGTAACGTGCCCGGGGCCCTGGCTATTCGTATTTTAGAAGGAAAACGCGAGAAATTTATCGCCGCTACTTTAATGGCAATTTCCATTCCATGTATGGCTCAAATTGCGATGATTGTAGGCTTAGTAGGCCAGAGAGGAGGCCAGTATGTGGCCATTGTCTTTGGCACACTTTTTATTCTTTTGATTACCAAGGGCTTAATCTTAAATAAGGTTTTAAGGGGCGAAAGCCCCGAGATATTAATTGAAATTCCCCCCTATAGGATACCCCAACTGACAGCCGTTGTCAAAAAACTCTGGATGCGTTTAGCAGGTTTCTTGAAAGAGGCGTTGCCCTACGTGCTTTTGGGTATACTTTTTGTTAATATTCTTAATGCGTTAAAAATAATAGATTTCTTTGCCGGTATTTTTGCTCCTGTATTAACCGGCTTATGGGGGCTTCCCAAAGAGGCCATATCTGCTTTGGTAATTGGTTTTTTGAGAAAAGACGTTGCGGTAGGAATGCTTGGTCCGCTTGATTTAACTACCAAGCAATTAGTAATCGGCTCTACTATTTTAGCTATTTATTTTCCCTGTATTGCCACTTTTGTAGTTTTAATCCGCGAATTAGGCATAAAAAATATGCTGAAATCTGCCATGATTATGATTACCGTTGCTCTATTAGTGGGAACATTGCTTAATTTAATACTATAAATAGGATACTTGTGCCCTTTTAGGGTAGAAATAAATATAAAATTAGATTAAAAGAATAAAAAAGTCTTGTCTTTACAGTTTAAAAAGAAATGTGGCAATCTGAAGATAAAGAAAGATAGCTATTACATCTAAGATACTTGATATAAAAGGACCTGACATAAGAGCAGGGTCGAGCTTCATTTTTTTAAATAAAAGCGGCAACAAGGCACCTAAAACAGTAGCCAACATAACCGTTCCTACCATAGCTATCCCCACCGTGAGGCCCAAAAGAGGGCTTTTATTCGTTATAAGGGCTCTTATCGCGGCTAATACACCCATACCAGCGCCCATTATAAACCCGGTGAGCAATTCTTTTTTGAAGATTTTTAGGATATTTTTCATTTTGATTTCGCCTGTAGCCATGCCTCTTATAATAACCGTAGAAGATTGCGTGCCTGCATTTCCTCCAGAGCCTAAAAGGACAGGGATAAAAAAGGCCAGGGCTACCATAGATTGGATTTGAAAAGCGTGTCGTTGCATAACCCATCCGGATATAAATCCCACTAATACCAAAATAAAAAGCCACATTATCCTTTGTTTGGCTATGGTAAAGGGCCCTGAATTCATATAATCGATATGTTCACCGGCTGCGCCATAACGGTATATATCTTCGGTATCTTCTTCTCTTACAACGTCAACTACGTCGTCGATTGTAACTATACCCAGCAGTTTATTATCGCTATCTACCACCGGAATAGCTAAAAAGTCATAATCGCTCAATTTTTTAGCCACAATTTCCACGTCTTCCTGGGCATAAACGCTTATAACATTAGTATTTATAATGTCTTCAATGAACCTGTCGGATTTGGCCAGCAGAATATTTTTTAAAGAAACAAGTCCCAGGAGCCTTCTTTCTTTGTCTAGGACATAAACATAATAAATAGTCTCTCTGTCGAAAGCTTGTAGCTTTAATCTTTCAAGACCTTGCTTTACGGTGATATCAGGCGGCAGGAAAGCGTAGTCGGTAGTCAGGATGGAACCAGCCGTACCTTCTTTGTATTGAATGAGTTTTTTTATATCATTGCGTTCGGCGCGAGCAACCAAAGGAAGAATTTCTTCTGCTCTTTCATGCGGGAGTGCCTTGATAAAGTCAGCCCTCTCATCAGGCGCCATTTCTTCTAAGATATCCGCCATCCACTCTTTTGAGAAATTACGAAAAACTTTTCTTTGCCGGTTTATTTTAAATTCCTCAAAGAGTTCAATTCCTTTAGGACGCCCCAAAGCTGTTATAATCTGGGCAATTTCAACCGGCCCTAAATTCTTGCAGAGAATAAAAATGTCGTGGGGATGGACATCTGAAAAAATCTCTTTTAATTTTTCAGTTTTATTGGGTAAATTCAGGACTTCTTTTATTTTCGATAGTGGTATTAAAACTTTTCTATTTTGCATTTGATGCCTCCACCTTTTGCTTTTATGTGTAACCGATGGAGGCGCAGGAAGGATTAATTCAGAAGATTAAGAAGGATATTAATTTTTTTTGACCTCGCACGGTTAAGACAAAATTTCAATTGTTTTATTCTTTTTTGTTTATTGTCTGTTCCCTCGTCCATAAATATCTAGGAAACCTCCTTTTTAATAAGTTCGTTGCGAAACTTCTACCGGAGCGGATTATTATGACTCTACTGTAGTTATAATATACCATAAAGAATTCGAAATCAAGAGTTTTGTGGACTTTGTTGATTTTTTGTATATAATGTGTATAATTGAGAAAAGCAGGAGATGTTCACTTAATAATGAAGAATGAAAAAGAAAGTTTTGATTTTATTGGCAGACGGTTTTGAGGAAATCGAAGCGGTTACCTGCATTGATGTTTTACGCCGAGCTAATTTAGAAGTTGTGACTGCTTCTATTTCAAAGAGAAGGATGGTTTGCGGCGCTCATAGTATTAAAATTCAGGCCGATATGAAAGTGAGTGATTCCTCCGGTTTACCACATGCCCTGGTCTTGCCTGGTGGCATGCCAGGCGCTAAAAAGTTGAGTAAATCGTTAAGTGTTATCAATTTAATTAAAAAGTGTCATAAAGCCGGAAAGATCATTGCCGCTATCTGTGCTTCACCCGCTGTTGTGCTTGTGCCTGCGGGGGTGCTTACAGGCAAAAAAGCAACCTGTTATCCTGAATTTGAAAAAGATTTTGATGTTAAAACTACCTATACACATAAAAAAGTAGTAAGAGATGATAATATTATTACCAGCCAGGGGCCGGGAACAGCTTTTTATTTTGCTCTTAAAATAGTAGAGGCGCTCAAGGGCCAGAAAACGGCTAAAATGGTTAAAAAGTACGCTCTGGTTAAATAGGCAAGGGAAAAGGTTAAATTATGAATACTGAAAAAGATAAGAAATTAAAGGCGGCTGTTTTTGATTTAGATGGTGTTATAGTTAATACAGTCCCTTTTCATTTTAAGGCCTGGAAGAGAATGTTTGGTGAATATGGTAAGGAATTTACTTTTGAGGACTATAAAAAGAAAGTTGATGGTATCCCCCGCCTTGATGGCGCTAAGGCCATTTTAGATACTTTATCTTCAAGTGAATTGCAAATTGCTGCCCAGAAAAAACAGGGTTTCTATCGCGAATATCTAAATAAAGAGAAAATTCCTGTTTATAAGAGTTCGGTTAAGCTCATTGAGGATTTGAGAAAGTATAAAATAAAGATAGCAGTTGTTTCCTCAAGTAAAAATTGCTCTTATATTTTAGAAAAAAGCAAACTTTATCCTTTGATTGATGTGGAAGTAAATGGCAATGAAATAACCAAAGGCAAGCCCAATCCTCAGATGTTTCTGATGGCAGCCGAGAGATTAAAGGTTATGCCTGCCCAATGTGTGGGTTTTGAAGATGCCGTTTTAGGGGTGGAGGCGGATCAACGCGTAGCCATGAAATGCGTAGGCGTTGAACATTACCAAGAACCACATAGAATACAAAAAGCCGATATAGTCGTGAACGATTTAAGAGAA
>CAYUDR010000022.1:0-12861 GCA_964443705.1 uncultured Planctomycetia bacterium
GTTGGCAATAAACTCCGCAACGCCTCTCTGCCGGGCCTGCCAACTACGTCCCCAATTACAAGAGATTTCATCTTTTCTCCATTATTTTTTATTAGCTTTCAGCTCTCAGTTTTCAGCTTTTTTTCTTTTGCTTCTTCTATTTCTGATAACTGACGACTGATAACTGACAACTAACGACTGATAGTTCATTTCGCATATTCTATAGCGCGAGTTTCTCTGATTACAGTCACTTTTATCTGCCCGGGATATTCTAACTCGCTTTCTATCTTCTTGGTAATTTCCCTGGCAAGATTTACGCTTTCGCCATCTGAAATTTTATTAGGTTGCACAATAACGCGCACTTCCCTGCCTGCCTGGATGGCATAAGTCTTTTCAACACCTTTAAAAGAATTAGTTAACGATTCCAATTTTTCAAGACGTTTAATATAAGACTCCAGAGTCTCTCTTCTGGCTCCCGGCCTGGTCGCGCTTATGGCATCGGCTGCTTGCGTTAAAACGGCGTAAATGCTCTCTTGTTCAATTTCATCATGATGAGCTTTAATAGCATAAACAACCGCAGGAGACTCTCCGTATTTTTTGGCTAAATCAGCACCTATTTTATTATGCGCTCCTTCAACTTCATAATCGACAGCCTTACCGATATCGTGCAAAAGACCAATTCTTTTGGCCAGAGCTGAATCCAAATTCAGTTCACTGGCCATGATACCCATAAGAAAAGCAACCTCTTTGGAGTGTTGAAGGACATTTTGTCCGTAACTTGTTCTATATTTAAGGCGGCCGACTAATTTGACTAATTCAGGATTGATGCCATGTAAGCCTACATCAAAAACGGCCTTCTCGCCTTCTTCGCGAATGTTAACTTTCATTTCTTCTTTGGCTTTTTCTACCACTTCCTCAATTCTTGCGGGATGAATTCTGCCGTCAATAATTAATTTCTCAAGAGCAATCCTGGTTATCTCCCTTCTAACCACATCAAAACCAGATAGAATAACAGCTTCAGGCGTATCGTCGATAATTACATCTATGCCTGTAGCCATTTCCAAAGCACGAATATTCCTGCCTTCTCTACCAATAATACGGCCTTTCATTTCGTCGTTGGGGAGATTTACAACGCTAACAGTTGACTCAACGGTATGTTCTGTTGCGCAGCGCTGTATAGCTATGCTAATAATATTCTTGGCTTTTTTCTCGGCTGTTTCTCTGGCTTCATTTTCAATCCTCTTAATCATCAACCCTCCCTCGTGGCGAATTTCTCCTTCCATCTTCGAAAGCAATAATCGTTTAGCCCCTTCAGCGCTCAAGCCGGATATGCCCTGTAATTTTTCTTTTTCCTGTTGTAATAAGGTTTCTAATTCTTCAGTTTTCTGCCGAATTTTCGCTTCTTTCTGCGAAATTTCTCCGAATCTCCGGGTAATATCTTTCTCTTTTTTATCCAGCACTTCAACTTTGCGATCAAGATTCTCTTCTCTTTGCACCAACCTCTTTTCAAGTAACTGTAATTCTGCTCGTCTTTCAGCGGTTTTCTTTTCAAAATCACTGCGGACTTTATAAAGAAGATCTTTGGCTTCTAACTGCGATTCTCTTCGCTTGGCTTCAGCTTCTCTTGCTGTCTCTTCTAAGAGTTGCTTAGCTTTAACCTCAGCTGATTTTAGACTTCTCTTACTTATAATCTTCCTTAAGATGTATCCTGCAAAAAATAAAAGAATCCCTATCGCAACCAAAAACAAACCAGCTACCAAACTAATGGATTCCATAATTTATTAAAACACCTCCTTCGATGAACACATAATTTACGAAATCTTAAAACTTATAAGATAGACATAAATTATATATTTTATACAAATTTCTATCCGCTTATCTACGGGGATAGACCTTCCTAATTCCTTTGAAGGAAGGGTCTAATTTAACCCAGAATTCCCCAAAGCCAATCTTCTTTTGGGTTTTTCTTCGACGAAGACGGATAAAATTTTGTTCAAAAAATAATTAGTGAAAATTTAGGCAGATAAGACTAAATCAACAGGCATATCGTGGGAAAAAAGAGGAATGTCTTTGATAATTTGAAAATTAAACGCTAAGCCTACTTTCAGGGTTTTTTTGGGCAATTTCTTTAAGAAGCGGTCAAAATAACCTCCGCCCCTACCAAGACGCTGACCATCTTGACCAAAAGCTATGCCCGGCACCACCACAAGGTCTATGGATTTAACTCCAGCGGGTTTCTTGTTTTCCCTCTTCGGCTGTTGTATTCCATAAGGACCAATGTGTAATTCTTTGTCCATATCTTTAACTTCGTAGGCTAACATTCTCTTAGTTTTTTGATTTATATGCGGAATAAGCACTTTTTTTCCCAAAATTTTTGCTTTTTCTATCATCTGCCTTGTTTCAACTTCGCCGTCTTTTGTTGCATAAAACATAATGACTTTTGCTCTTTTAAACTCTTTAAGGGCAAAAAGTCGCCTGCTTATCTTTAAGCTTTTTCTGAAACCTTCCTCCTTGCTTTGTAAATCTAATTTTTTCTTTATAGCTTCTCTGAGTCTATTTTTCGGCATATCTAACCGTGTTTATTGTAACTCAATACCAAATTTTAGTCAAGACAATTCAGATATCAGGGCCTCTATCCGGTAACCTCAAGTAAGTTTTGTATAAGTTCCAAATTCTTCAGTGTTGTGCCGCTATTTTGTTCTAAAGCTGCGTGAGCGGCTTCACCCATAATTTTTAACTTTTTTTTATCAGCGAGTAACCTGAAAAGGGTCTCTTTTAAATCTTCTCCGTTTTCAACCATAATTGCTCCGCCGCTTTCAATTAGCAATTTAGCTTCCTGTTTAAAATTATAAATCCATTTTCCAAAAAAAACTGCTTTTTTAAAACCGGCCGGCTCCAGGAAATTTTGTCCACCGTGTTTTGTGAGACTGCCGCCGACAAAGGCCAAAGTGCAGACAGCATATAAATCCCGCAAAACACCTATTTTATCCACAATAATAATTCTTTTACTCGCCGGCTCCCCGCTCACAAGAGATGAATAAAACTGAGAAGGCAGGCCTAAGGCATCATATAATTTTTTAATCCTGGCTGCTCTCTCGATATGGCGTGGTGCAACTATTAATTTTAAATTATGATATTCTTTTGAAAGTTCTAAGAAAATCCCCGCTATTATTTTTTCTTCCGGTTTATGCGTAGAGCCACATACCATCACCGTGTCCTTATCGGATATATTTAACTTTCGCCTTAAATTCTCTTCCCGAGCTTTGTCCAACTTATAAGAAAGAGCTAAATCGAATTTGGTTGAACCTGTTACCTTGACTCTTTCCCGTGGGACACCTAATTTTATCACCTTCGAAGCATCATCTTGGGTCCTCATGCAAAAAAGGTTTATACTGCACAGGAGAGGAAGAAATAAAAATTTGAGCATAGTGTAACCACGGAAGGACTTATCAGAAATTCTGCCGTTAATTAATGCAATGGGGATTTTTCTTCTTTTAAGCTCCAGAATCAAATTGGGCCAGATTTCGGCCTCGGTTAAAATAAAAAGTTTCGGGTTGATAAAAGATAAACTCCGTCTCACCGCAAAACTTAAATCCAGGGGCAAATAAACAATGCTTATACCCTTGGGAAAAATCTTTCTGGCAACGCTGTTGCCTGTTGAAGTTACAGTAGAAACAACAATTTTTTCTTTACTGAATCTGCTGTGGAGCAACTCAACTAAACTTCCGGCGCTTATGGTTTCACCCACGCTAACTGCATGCAGCCAAATAGGCCTTTTGTCTCCAAGTTCCTTTTTTAGTTCAGCGGGATTTAAAAAAAATCTTATGCCTATTGGCGCAAGAGGCTTCCTTCTAAATATAGCTAAAAAAAGATACCAAAAAGAAAAAAGTATAAAAATAAAATCGATAAGAAATCTCACTATTATCTCCCTTTCGCCCTGGGATGTGCCTTATCATAGGCTTCTTTTAAGCGATGGGTAGTAATATGGGTATAAATTTGAGTAGTTGAAAGATTGGCGTGCCCCAATAATTCCTGCACCGAACGCAGGTCTGCTCCTCTATCTAGGAGATGCGTGGCAAAACTATGTCTTAAAGTGTGAGGAGAAATGCCTTTGCCTTTGCTGGCTAAATTTATATATTTATTCATAATCCTCCGTATGCTTCTATCTGAGAGACGAGTCATCTTTCTGTTTCTAAAAAGGGCCTTACTTTTCTCTTTTTGTTTTTTTGGCAGAGCCTCTAAATAATGCCTTATTGAACTAAGAGCTTTTTCCCCAATTGGCAACATCCTTTCCTTTTTACCTTTACCGGAAACCTTGGTGACACTACCAAAAAAATCGATATTTTCTGTATTTAAACCAACTAATTCACCAACCCTCATCCCTGTACTATAAAGTGTCTCTAAAATTGCTCTATCTCTCCTGCCCCAAACATTATCCTCTGAAGCAGCTTCAATTAAGGCCACAACTTCTTCTTCGGTTAAAAAAAGAGGTAACTTTTTATCAAGTTTAGGAGTTAGGAGGGCTGAGGCGGGATTGTTTTTCAAATAACCTTCCCTGCAAAGAAATTTAAAAAAAGACCTTAAAGATGCCAGTTTGCGGGCTATGGTTCTCTTTGAATAATTTTTTTCTTTTAAATGAGCTAAAAATTTTCTTAAAAGCAAATAAGTAACATCATCCAGGCGTTGGCCGCCAATAAAATCTTTGAAATCAAGCAAATCCTTCTGGTAACTAATGACGGTATAATGAGAATAATTTCTTTCAATCTCTACATAGTTTAGAAATTTATGAATAAATCTTTTCATTTCTCTTAAATAGGGACAGCGACCATTTTTTACTTCTTCTTCGGTCTTTACCACCCATATTTCGTAGTTTTGATATCCGGCGTTCTGGTGTTTGTGGTTTATTCCGCAGGCCCCAAATTTTCGGAATCTTTTGGCGTACTTTGATGTGCTTTTTTTGAGTTTTCTGTTTTCTTGATATCAGCTTCGGGTAATTTATTAGAAATGAAATCACATTCGGGATAACGGCTGCAACCATAAAAAAACCTTCCCATTTTTGTCCTGCGACTGACCACTTCTCCGGTTTTGCATTTCGGACATGGGACGCCTAGACTAATAGATTTAGAAAACTTGCATTCCGGAAATCCCGAACAACTTAAAAATTTACCCATTCTTCCCCATTTAATAACAATGGGCTTGCCGCAATTCGGGCATAGTTCGCCGGTTTCAACAATTTCTTTCTTTACATCTCGCATTTCAATCTTTGCGCTTTTTAAATCACTCATAAATGGCTTATAAAAATTTCTCAGGACTTCCTGCCAATCCATTTGGCCTTCTTCTATCAAATCTAATTCTTCTTCCATTTTGGCCGTAAATTTAATATCCATTATGTCCGGGAAATGCTCAATTAATAGCTGTGTAACCATTGTGCCCAGATCAGTCGGCGAAAGATAACTTGCCTGACGCCTTACATAATTGCGTTCTATTATAGTTCTAATAATGGGAGCGTAAGTACTCGGCCTGCCAACTCCACTTTCTTCCAAAGTTTTAACCAGAGAAGCCTCGCTGAATCTAGGCGGCGGTTGGGTAAAATGCTGGCTCGGGATAAGAGAAAGCAAATCTAATACCTCGCCAATTTTAACTTCCGGCAACACAACAATACTTTGTTCCTCCTGCTGCCGGTAAAGAATAAGAAACCCGGGAAATTTCACAGTCGAAGCACTGGCTCCAAACAGACAATTACCAGCCGTGATGTCAATTTTTTTTGTTAATATTAAAGCCGGGTTCATCTGCGAAGAAACAAATTTATTCCAGATAAGAGTATAAAGTTTCAGCTGGTCTTTGTTTAAAAAAGAGCTAAGGCTTTGGGGAGTACGCGCAACAGAAGTGGGCCTGATAGCTTCATGTGCCCCTTGAGCTCTGGCTTTGTTTTTATAATAACGCGCTTTATCCGGTAAGAATTCTTTACTAAATTTCTCATTGATAAAATTCCTGACCGATTCTAATGCCTGCTCTGAAACCCTCACAGAATCAGTTCTCATATAAGTGATAAGGCCCACGCTCGCTGAATTTTCGAGTTCAATGCCTTCATAGAGCCCTTGAGCAATCTTCATGGTTTTGGCAGTGGAAAATCTTAGAAAATTAAAAGCTGCCTGCTGCAACTTACTGGTAGTGTATGGAGGGGTGGGATTTCTTTTTTTCGTACTCTCTTTTATGTTGCTAATAACAAATTCTTCTTTTTTAAGTTTTTCAATTAACTTTAAAGATTCTTTTTCATTTTTAATTTGAGCTTTTTTATTATCTATTTTTTGTAATTTTGCCTCTATCTTTTCTTGGGTGTGCCTTCTTTTTAAGAGGGCTTCTAACTCCCAATATTCCTGTGGCTTAAACTGTTCTATCTCCTTTTCTCTTTCGACAACAAGGCGAACAGCCACTGATTGCACTCGACCAGCGCTTAGGCCCTTGCTAACTTTCTTCCACAAAAGCGGGCTCAATTCATAACCAACTATACGGTCTAAAATTCGTCTGGTTTGCTGGGCATCTATCTTCTTTTGATTAAGCTCTGTTGGCGATTTAAAGGCACCCTGAATCGCCTCTTTGGTAATTTCATTAAAAAGTAGGCGCTTGATTTCCTTTCCTTTGCCTAAAATCTGAGACAGGTGCCAGCAAATCGCCTCGCCCTCTCTGTCTGAATCAGCTGCCAAATAAAGAATGGCGCAATTTTTGGCTTGTTTCTTGAGCTTAGTTATATTCTTTTTCTTTCTTGTTATTATCACATATTGAGGTATAAACTCGCCTTGATTTATTTCAATACCCAGTTTTGTCCTGGGTAAATCCTTCACGTGTCCACCCGAAGCTTCAACCACAAAGGAAGAGCCTAAAAACTTACTGATTGTGTGGGCTTTAGCCGGAGACTCAACCACAACAAGACTTTTTAAAATAGGGACAGCGACCATTTTTTACTTCTTCTTCAGCTCCTTAAATAGGGACAGCGACCATTTTTTACTTCTTCTTCGGTCTACCTCTTGGTAGCGCTAATAATCTCCTCCCAAGTTTTTTCTCTAATTTCTCTACAAATGTACGCATTCCTAATGGGCGACCCGTTAGTGTATGCCTGCGTATTTCATCTAAGGTCTCTTTGTCTTCTTGGGAATCTATATATGCTCTCCATGGCTCAGGGGACATATCTATTATTGTAAAGATATCATCTATTATAAGTGGCGTCTGAACCTTGTTCGCATGGATTGAAGCGCTCGACCATTTCCACTGCCATGGCTTTTTTACTCTATGCGCTCTCACTGGATTTCTTTCAATATATCTAGCAGCAACTACAAGATGAGGCTCATCTAATATACAGGAATAGAAACGCCCTTGCCACAAATGACCCGTTGTTTTTATCTTCTTATTAAAATAGTGGGCGTAGCGCATATGGGAAGCGTTGAATGTCTTAGCAAGTGAATCTTCTCTTTTTGGAATTGCAATAAAGTGTACATGATTGTCCATTAAGCAATATGCCAAAAGAGAAAGGCCATAGGTGGTGCTATATTCCTGAATCCAAGAAAGGTAATGCTTCCTATCATTATCATCTAGGAAAACATTCTGTCGGTAGTTACCTCTTTGGGTAATGTGGTGGGGTAATCCAACTGCAACTGTTCTTGCAATGCGTGGCATGCATATAGAATACTATAAACAGTCTACATTGTCAATAAAAATGGTCGCTGTCCCTATTTATTTTCTATTTATTTATTGTATTTTTTGCAAAATAGCTTTCCTGGCAATTGCATTATTAACCCTTTTATCTGTAAATCCAATAAAATCTTCAATCCCTTACTGGTAGATAATTTTAAAGATTGGCATATGACATCAACAGAGATTGGTTCCCCGGTTAATAAATTATATACGTTTAACTCTTCTCTATCTAAATTTTTTTCTTTTTTCCCGTGGAACTCTTTTTTTCTAAAGTGGTTTTTAATATGTTCTGGTAGTGCTTCTATAATATCTAACTCGGTTTCAACCAAGGCAGCGCCCTGCTTTATAAGTTTGTTGGTACCCAAGGAAAGCGGCATATTTGCAAAACCGGGCACCGCATATACTTCCCGACCCTGCTCTAAAGCAAAATCGGCTGTAATAAGCGAACCAGACCTTTGGGCTGCTTCAACAACCACTACACCCAGCGAAAGCCCGCTGATTATCCTGTTTCTTCGCGGAAAATTAAAACGTTCTGGACGGGTATTATATGAAAATTCTGTAATAACGGCTCCCTCATCGGCTATTTGCTGTGCCAATTTTTTATTTTTAGCGGGATACATATGCCCGAATCCGCTGCCTAAAACAGCAATAGTCCTACCGCCGGCCTTCAAGGCACCAAGATGCGCTGCTGAATCAATGCCCACTGCAAGCCCGGAAACAACAGTCACACCATAGTTAGATAGCGAAAAACTCAAATCTTTAGCGAAATTTAACCCTGCGAAGCTTGCTCGCCTGGAACCTACTATGGCTATGGAGTAAAAATCATCTTTCTTTAAATTCCCTTTGACATAAATAAGGGCAGGAGGATCAAAAATATTTTTTAAGCTTTCGGGATAATTTTCATCGAAAATAGTAATAATTTTAATCTCATTTTTGCTTACTTCTTTCAATTCCTCTTGAAGGCGGCTAAGGTGAGAGCTTACAAGGCCATTTCTGTATGCTTGGTTTAAAAAAATTTCAAGCTTCTTGAGCCTTTCATCATCATTGGGCTCAATGCCAAACTTCTTATAAAGTTGCGGAAGGCTCAAAGGGCTTTCTAAATTGAGAGCAACTAATAAATCGCGTAATTTCAAAAGTAATCCTATCTTTAAACTTTTAAGCCCTGTCTCCGATGTCTATGGCGTGCAAGGCTAATAATTAATTTTGAACTGATTTTAATACATGAATTATTTCTTGCGCTACTTCTTCTATGGATTTTAACGAGGTATCAATATTAAAATCAGCCCGGGCATAAAATCCGGCCCTCTTTTTGAGCAAACTTTCAATTTCTTTCTCCGGATTATCTATGTTTAAAAGCGGGCGCTGATTTTGAGTTCCGGTCCTTTTGAAAATAACCTCCGGGCTTGAAGATAAACAAATAACTACTCCGCTTTCTTTAAGTCTCTTTAAGTTTTCAGAGTTTATTACCACTCCTCCTCCGGTAGCTACAACTATATTTTTTTTCTTGCTAACAACAGCTACCGCCTCTTTCTCTTTTTCTCTAAAATAATCTTCTCCGTGCTGACTGAATATATCTTTTATTTTCGTTTTTTCCTTTGCCTCGATTACAGTATCCAAATCGATGAATTGCAACTTTAATTTTTTGGCCAGGTATTTTCCGACAACGGTCTTGCCGGTCCCCATAAAACCCACTAAATAAATATTCACCCCGCAATTTCCTTCATATAAAAACTGAATGCGTTTTTGATGTCTTTCATGTTATCAGAGCCAAATTTTTCAAGAAAAACACGGCTAATTTCAAAAGCTGTCATGGCTTGGCCAATAATTCCGGCAGCGGGCACCACACATACATCGCTCCTTTGAACCGATGCCCTTTTACTCTTTTTGGTATTTATATCAACCGAAGAAAGCGCGTTGATGAGCGTGGGAATTGGTTTTAAAGCACATTTTATAACTATGTCTTCTCCATTAGTTACGCCGCCTTCGAGGCCACCGGCGTTGTTGGTCTTATGATAAAACTTCTTTTTCTTTTCATAAAAAATTTCATCATGAACAGCCGCTCCCCTCTCCATGGCACATTCCTTGCCCATGCCTATCTCAATGCCCTTAACCGAAGGTATTGACATGAGTGCTGCGGCTAATCTCCCATCCAGTCGTCTATCGTAATGAACATAGGAGCCCAATCCGGGAAGCACGTTTTTCACTCTCACTTCAAAGACGCCTCCCAGGCTATCACCGATTTTTTTTATACTGTCTATCTCTTTTATCATTAACTTTTCTGCTGTTTTATCAGCACATCTCAACGGAGAATTTTTCGCCTTTGATTTTATCTGATTAAAGGAAAGTGAAGTTGTGTGAGCTTGGATTTTAGATATAGCAACTGTGTGGCTAATGATTTCAATATTAAATTCTTCTAAAAAGAGTCTGCATACAGCGCCCATAGCAACTCTGGCAGCCGTTTCTCTGGCTGAAGCTCGTTCTAAGACGCATCTTAAATCTTTGTGATGATATTTCAGGGCTCCGATCAAATCGGCGTGTCCCGGTCGCGGGCAAAAAACAGGAGGAAGGCTTTCTATGGCATTATCCCGATTCCTTATTAAAAGAGCAATGGGGCTACCAAGAGTAATTCCGCCTTTTAAACCAGCCAGTATTTCTACTCTATCCTTTTCTATTTCGCTCTGACGCCGGCTGCGTCCATAGCCTGCTTGTCTTAAGGATAAATTTGCATCAATTTTTTTTCGGTCTATTTTAAGCCCGGCTGGCATTCCTTCTAAAATAGCTACTAAGGCCTGACCGTGTGACTCACCCGCAGTTAAAAAACGCAACATTTCCTACCTCCAATGAACATGTGACTTATGGAACTCTAGTGAACATAAGTCGCTTTGTGAATTGGACCCCACACCCAGAATTTTTCTGGGTGTGGGGTTTATTTCGACCATACAATTTATGTTCACTCAAGTTCCATAAATTGTGGCCTCAATAAAACCACTTTAAGACATCTCTTCCCCAATAAAGACACACTAAACTTGCCAGGGAAAGAAACGGACCATATGGAATGATTTCCCCTCTACGCTTAATCATCACAGCTAAACCAACAACAGAACCTAAAATAGGCGCTATTAAAAAACATAAAATTACCAGTTTCCATCCCAAAAAGGCGCCAATCATCGCCATTAATTCTACATCACCAAAGCCCATGCTTTGCTTCAGGCCAAGCGATTTTATTTTTTTTCTAAATAGTAAATTACCCAATAAGCCAACTAAATAAATGCTGCCCCCGCCAACCAGAACACCTAAAAGAGAATTTAAAAAAGCACCTTCCTTAACCGGAAATAAAGCCTCCGGATAAAAAAAACTCAATCCCAGCCCTATCACAATACCACTGATAGCAATAATTTCGGGTATTACCTGAAATTTTAAATCTATAAAACTAACTACTATTAAAGAAGAAAGAAAAAGACACCATACCAAAAAGGAAAAAGTGAAACCAAAAAAGAAAAAATTCAGGCAGAAAATTATGGCAGTCAATATTTCAACCGCAGGATACCATGCAGAAATTGCTGCCCGGCAATATCTGCATTTGCCTTTCAAGATTACAAAACTAACAACGGGTATATTATCAAACCACTTAATACTTTGCTTGCAATTAGGACAAAAAGAAGGCGGTGAGATAATAGATTTTTCTCTTGGTAGCCTATAAATGCAAACGTTTAAGAAGCTGCCAACCGTAAGGCCACATATAAATATTATTATATAGATAAAAAGTCCGCTCAATTTAAAACTCTAACTGCGCCTGTGTTGAGAAGATGTTATCTGCTCCCTAAGCGCCCTTCTCATTATATTTAAAGGGGCAGCCCTGGAAGTAAATAACTCAAAAGCCTCTGCTCCTTGATAAAGAAGAAGACCTTCTCCGTTTAAAATTTTAGCACCTTTTTTCTTATAGACCTTTAGAAAATTAGTCAGGGGGGGGTTATAAATCAAATCACAGGCTAACTGTTGTTTGCGCACCCACTGCGGCCTTACCAATGATGAATCTTTTTTATGCATACCGATGCCTGTAGCGTTAATAATTAAATCAGCTTCTTTTAATTTTTGCTGTGCTTCTTTGTTTTTTAAAGTAGGGATAAATTCCGCCCTTGTTTTCTTAAAATGTTTATTTATATTCAAGGCCAGCCTTTTTCCTTTTTCTCTCATGATATCTATTATATATAGATGAGACAGGCCCGAATTCGCCAACGCCATCGTCACCGCCCTGGCTGCGCCCCCTGCTCCAAAAATAAAGGCTCTTTTTCCTCCTGGGTTGAATTTTGCGTCTTTCTTTAAAGAAATGATAAAACCAATCCAATCGGTATTATGCCCGATAAATTTATTATTTTTAATTATAATGGTATTTACCGCTCCAACTAAAGAAGCCGAAAATTCTATCTTAGAAAGATACGGCATTACCCTTTCTTTATAGGGAATAGTTACGTTGACTCCCTTAAAGCCCAAAGTGCTCAAACTTTTTAAAACATATTTTAGGTTTTTTTCTTTAACCGGAAATGGGAGATAAACAGCATTTATGCCACATGCCTTGAAGGCGGCATTGTGCATGGGCGGGGAAAAAGTATGAGCAACCGGCCAACCAATCAAGCCATAAATTTGAGTCTCGCCGTTAACCTTTAATGCTTTCATTTTAAATGAGCACATAATTTTACAGAGCGTAAATAAACTTTACTAACGTTTGCTATGGTTTTACGTCTTTATTTGACGCCTGGCTATCAATTTATTGATAGTATTCAAATAAGCTTTGGCGCTGGCCTCAATGATATCCGTGCTGGCCCCGTGCCCGCTGATAATGTATTTCTTGAATTTTACCCTGACCCTTACTTCTCCCAGGGCATCTTTGCCTGCGGTCACTGATTGAATAGAATAATCTTCCAATTTTCCCTTTTGCTTTGTAATCTTTTCAATAGCTTTATAGCAAGCATCGACCTGTCCATCGCCAATCGAACTTGCCCTTTGAATTTTACCATCCGGGCCCTTTAAACCAATAATTGCCTTTGGGGAAGAAGCGGTTGCACTTTTGGTCTGGAGATAAGACAAACTCCAGGATTTAGGAATTTTTGCCAGCTGCTCATCGATTAAAGCTTCAAGATCTTCATCAAAAATTTCCTTTTTTCTTCCATTAATGTATGCTAAAATTCTTTTTTT
>CAYUDR010000023.1:0-12828 GCA_964443705.1 uncultured Planctomycetia bacterium
TTCTTCTATCTTTATCTCGTTTTTCTCATTCTCAAGAGACCAGAGGATTTTCTTTAAAGTGGCCAGTTTCATATCCAGGCAAACGGCTTTATCGTTGGCCGGGTAAAACTCTTTACGTGGATTTTCCTTTTTAAGGCGATATATAAGCCCCACTTCTGTGCCAATGATTATTTTTTGGGCTTTAGTTTCCCGGGCAAATTTTATCATACCACTGGTTGAACCAACTTCATCTGCCACATCAATTACCTCCGGTTTGCATTCAGGATGAACGATAACTGCACTGCCAGGATATTTTTGCTTCTGGCCTATAATATCCTCGGCTGTTATCTTAAGATGCACAGGGCAATAACCCTGCCAGATGATAAGTTTTCGTTGTGTTTTGCGGGCAGTATAATCTGCCAGGCATTTGTCAGGTATAAATATTATCTGTTTCTCCGGGGAAATAGAATTTACTATCTTTACGCTATTAGCAGAAGTGCAACAAATATCACTTTCTGCCTTAACATCAGCTGAGGTATTAACATAACAAACTACAATGGCCTCTGGATACTTAGCTTTTAGTTCTCTTAATTCTTCCGGCCTGACCATATCAGCCATAGGGCAACCGGCATTGATATCAGGTAATAATACTTTTTTATCAGGACACACAATGGCGGCCGTTTCTGCCATAAATTTTACCCCGCAGAAAACAATGACTTTTGCCTCGGTCCTGGAAGCTATTAAGCTTAATTCCAGTGAATCGCCTAAATAGTCAGCAATATCCTGAACTTCCGGAATTTGATAATTATGAACTAAAATAATGGCCTTTTTTTCTTTCTTTAATCTTTTTATGTCTTCTATAATTTTCTCATTCATTGGATAGTCCCTCCGCCAAGTACTATGTCTTTCTGGTAAAATACCACCGCCTGGCCCGGCGTTATGGCCCTTTGTGGTTTTATAAATTTCACCTTTACTCTGTTTTTATCTACCTCAGAAATTACCGCTTGCTGAGCAGGGTGTTTATATCTAATCTTCGCCTTTACTTTAAGAGGTTTGGTTAATTTATCTATGCCCAGAAAATTAATATCTTTGGCTATAAGAGAGCTCGAGTAGAGTTCTTTTTCAAAACCAACGACAACTCGATTTTTTCTCCCATCAATAGCTACTACATAATAAGGTCTTTTAGCTGTCAGGCCTAAACCCTTCCTTTGTCCGATAGTATAAGAAAAAATACCTTTGTGCTCACCTAAAACGCGTCCTTTAGTATCAACAATCTCAGCAGGTTTTGGGCTTAAAAATCTATTTAGAAATTCCCTATAATCTCCCCGGGCAACAAAACAGAGTTCCTGGCTATCATGATGGTTATAATTGTCTAACTTCACCTTATGGGCTATTTTTCTTACCTGTTCTTTCTTTAACTCACCTAAGGGAAAAAGAATATGCTTTAAATTTCTCTGCTTAAGCACATAAAGAAAGTAAGATTGGTCTTTAGTTCTATCCGTTGCTTTTTTTAGAAAAAATTTATTTTGCCCTTTATTATATTGAATTTTGGCATAATGTCCAGTGCAAATATAATTTACGCCGAGTTCTCTGACACCTTTAAGTAAGGGTTTAAATTTTATAAATTGATTACACCTGATGCAAGGATTAGGCGTTCTTCCCCGTTTATACTCCCTATAAAAATTTTCTATGACTTTTTTTTCAAAAAGTTTACGCAAATTAAGAACATAGTGATGAATGCCTATTTTTTTTGCCGCCCTCGCAGCCTCATTAATTATCCGCTTGGAGTCAGAAGCATATTTTTTGACTCCAAATAAAGTGTTAGAGAAAGGTGATAAATCAAAGGTCACTCCTATCACCTCAAAACCCTTTTCTTTTAACAAAAAAGCAGCGACTGAAGAGTCTACGCCGCCGCTCATGGCTACTAATGCCCTGGGCACCTGCTTAATCCTCGCTTTTGGTATCTATATTATCTTTCTTCTTAGAAATGTAATCTTCTATGGCTTTTTTTAAGGCCTCCTCGGCCAGCAGGGAGCAATGTACTTTGACGGGCGGTAAACCGTCAAGGGCCTGCACCACGGCTTTATTTGAAATCTTGAGCGCTTCTTTGATAGTTTTACCTTTAACCAATTCGGTTATAATAGAACTGGTGGCAATGGCAGCCCCACATCCAAAAGTCTTAAATTTAGTATCCACAATAACATTATTTTTGACTTTGATATAAAGCTCCATTACGTCTCCGCAGATAGGATTCCCAACACGACCTACACCATCTGGATTTTTTATCATCCCCACATTTCGCGGATGATGAAAATGGTCCAATACTTTTTCACTATATTGACTGAATGGTTCTTTGCTCATTTTTTGTTTCCTTTTTTATAAAATGGGGACATCAAACGCAGTTTCCTGACTATAGGCGGTAAAACTTCAAGCGTAAAGTCTATATCTTCTTTAGTATTTGCGGAACCAAGCGTCAGCCTTAAAGAACCGTGTGCCAATTCTGCTGATATACCGCAGGCCAAAAGCACATGGGATGGTTCAAGGGTACCGGAAGTACAGGCTGAGCCGCTGGAAGCACAAATGCCTTTCGCATTCAGGCTAAGCAATATAGATTCGCCTTCTATATATTTTATACAAACATTTACATTATTTTGAAGCCTTAACCTTGGATGCCCATTTAAAATTACATCTTCTATCTCTTCCATCAGGCCTTTAATTAAATAATCTCTTAAACCTTCTAATTGCCGGCCTTCTTCTTTCATGTTTGCCATTGCCAGTTTGGTTGCTTTTGCAAATCCTACTATACCGGGTACATTTTCGGTTGAAGCACGACGGTTTCTCTCCTGACCGCCACCCTGCATAAAAGGCGCTATTTTAGTCCCTTTGCGGATATAAAGGGCACCGGTGCCTTTGGGGCCGTAGAGTTTGTGAGCAGCCATACTTAATAAATCAACGCCTAAATCATCAACATTAACATCTATATGCCCAAAAGTCTGAACGGCGTCTGTATGAAAATAAATATCTTTTTCTTTAGTTATTCTGCCTATTTCCTTAATTGGTTGGATAGTGCCAATTTCATTATTAGCATGCATTATAGATACCAGGATTGTATCTTTGCCTATAGCCTTTTTTACATCTTCCGGGTCTACCAGCCCATATTTATCGACTCCTAAATAGGTAACTTTAAATCCATTTTGCTCGAGAAAATGGGCGGGTTCCAAAACAGCATGATGTTCGATAGCACTGGTAATAATATGATTACCTTTATCTTTATTTGCAAAAGCTATGCCCTTTAAAGCCAAATTATCAGCTTCGGTGCCGCCACAAGTAAAAACTATCTCTTCGTTTTTTGCCCCCAGGGCACCGGCTACTATTTTTCTTGCCTCTTCTATAGCCCTTTTTGACTCCTGGCCAAGAGAATAAATGCTGGATGGATTACCAAATTTCTCAGTAAAAAATGGCTGCATAGCCGCTACTACTTGCCGATGAACAGGTGTTGTTGCGGCGTAATCAAGATAAATCAATTTCATTTGGCTCGTATCCTCCTCTTAAACAGCCTCGACTCTTTTTACTTCAGGAACCATCTCTTTTAATCTTTTTTCAATACCCATTTTAAGAGTAACAGAAGACATAGGGCAACCTGCGCAAGCACCAACAAGTTTTATCTTAACTATGCCGTCTTCGGTAATTTCAACCAGTTCCATGCCTCCACCATCAGCCTGCAACATCAATTTTATCTCTTCTAAAGCTTTTTCAACCTTTTCCCGCATTATTTTCTCCTTAGTGTTTTTGATGCTAAAAATCGCCCGTGCCTCAAACAGCAGGTAAGAACCTCTCGCCCTACTTAAAAGGCCTTTCTTTAAGAGGATGAAAAGCAACCTTTGAATCGGCAGAAGGAATCCTGGCTACCGGTTCTGTCAATAGAAATTTACCATTTTTTATCCTCTTCTTTAGAATCTCAGCAATTTCAAGGGCCCTGGCATAACTTGAAAGACCTGCTGTGGGCACTTCTTTTCCTTTAATAGTTATGCGCCCGCTCTTTAATTGTTTGTAATTAACTTCTCCTGCGACTTCTTGCGACCTCTGAGGATAAACTTTAAAATAATCTACTATCTTGGTCCAGATTTCCTCGTCTTTAACAGCTGTAAAAGCGGCTATCTCTTCGTTTAAAATGGGTATAGGAATGCCTATGCCTACGGCAAGGCTTACGCCATAACCAAGAAATGAAGCCCCTATGAGCCACCGGGGCGACATCTTTTTTAAATCCCCCAGGACGGCCAGCGTGCCGGCTGCAACTTCGGGTGTTCCGTTTTTTTTGCGTTTGACGCCGGGATTGTGCTGTGTTCCCTGCCAGACAACATAACCTTCTCCCCCCCCTAAAAATATTCTCGTGCCAATGCCTATAGTTTTATAATAAGGGTCGTTTAAAAGCGGGGAAAGCTGCCCGGCTGAACAGTAATTAGCATTTCCCAGTTTGGGCTTGAGAACACCCATGTAAGTATAAATAGTCTTATCTCCAAAATTAACGGCACAATTATAACTCTGATAGCAATTCCTCGGATTAAAAAGAACGGCTTCATTTAAATCTTTGATATTGATATAAGTCTTGAGCTCCTTTCTGGGATAACAATCGGTTCTATAAGTAGAAGCTTCTAACTTAATATCTTTGCCGGCTACAAGGTCTTCAATCACGTGAGCACCGCCATATTTAAATTCACCCGGGTGTATTTTATTTCTTGGGTCATCTTCGGCTAAAGCCGAAGCACCAATACAAATATCAACCGCTGCAAACCCCGCATAAGCGGTAACATCATTTAGGGTTACTTTACCACCTCCGAGTTTAATCTTTGGCTTAGAGTGACCAATATTAAAATAGGCGCCTGAGGAGCACATTGGGCCAAAAGTACCTGTAGTAACAACATCCACTTCCCGGGCTGCCTTCTTTAAACCTTTTTCTTTTACAATATCTATTATTTCTTCTGCTGTAACCACAACTACTTTTTTCTTTTTTATCTTTTCGTTTATCTCTTTTATTGTCTTGGCCATAGTATTATTCCCCCGCTTTTATTATTTTTCAAAAACCCGAGTAGATAAATATCTTTCACCTGTATCCGGTAATATAATCACTATTAGTTTATCTTTATTTTCTCTTCTTCTGCCAACTTCCAAAGCGGCCCAGAGGGCCGCACCTGAAGAAATGCCGGCTAAAATACCTTCTTTTCTTGCCAGTCTTCGCATAGCCTTGGCAGCATCTTCATCTTTTACCTGGATTACCTCGTCAATAATCTTTAAATTTAGAACTTCGGGAATAAATCCGGCGCCGATGCCCTGAATTTTATGCGGCCCTGCTTTGCCTCCAGAAAGAACAGGCGAAGAACTCGGTTCAACGGCAATGGCCTTAAAAGAAGGGTTTTTTTTCTTTATGGCCTCAGCGATGCCGGTTATAGTGCCGCCGGTACCAACACCTGCAACCAGAATATCAACCTTCCCGTCTGTATCGCGCCAGATTTCTCTGGCAGTTGTCATTTTATGAATTTGAGGGTTGGCTTTGTTTTTAAACTGCTGTAAAATTATGGAATTAGGTGTCTTTGAGTGCAACTCTTCCGCTTTCTCCACTGCCCCGCGCATCCCTTTTTTGCCGCTGGTAAGCACCAGTTTGGCTCCAAAAATTTTCAACAACTTCCTGCGCTCCGCACTCATTGTCTGTGGCATAGTTAAAATCAGACGATAACCCTTAGCAGCGCAGATAAAAGCCAGGGCAACACCTGTATTGCCGCTGGTTGGCTCAATAATAATTGTGCCGGGCCCTATCTCGCCTTTTTTCTCTGCCGCCCCTATCATAGCCGCAGCGATTCTATCTTTGATGCTCGATGAAGGATTAAATGATTCAAGTTTGGCATAAATGATAGCTCCACACCCACGGGTAATCTTATCTAATCTGAGGAGGGGTGTATTCCCGATTAATTGTGTTATATCATTTACAACCCTATTCATCAATTTCTTTTTTCTCATAAACATACCACTTGGTTTTACGCTGAAATTTAGGAATTCGTTTTTGTTATATCTTCCTTTCTAATTCACATTGTTTTCTTACTCAACTTCGGCTTTGTAAATTCTCTTCATTCTCTTTAACGCATACTCATGAAACTCCTCATCAAAATCAGCTACAGCTTCTTTAAAAACTTTCACTTTTATATCGCGATTTCTCAAACCCCCCACCGTATCCATAACACAAATAGAGGTACATACACCAACTACATCAGCCGCGGTTATATTATGTTTTTTTAATACTGCCTCCAGGCTGGTATTATAGAAACCGCTGTATCGGGCCTTGGAAATAACATAATCTCTTTTGTCAACATCCAATTCATCTATAATTTCACTACCCCATTTTCCTTTTATACAATGAGGCGGAAAACATTTAAATCCCATATCGTCTTCGGCGTGGACACTGGTGAGAAAAATTACCACATTTCTCTTCTGGTGTGCTTCTTCTATTCTTTTCCGGATTACAGGTATAATCTTCTTAAATTTTTTACCGCCATAAAGTGTACCTTTTTCATAAATAAAATCTTTTAACATATCCACAATTATTAAAGCTCTCAATTTATATAACCCTTACAATCCGTGGTTTTAGCTCTTCTTTTCTAAAATTGCTCCTGAGAATCATAGTAAGAATGAGAAATACGCCTATAAGGCACAAAAATCCTATGCCCACTGAAAGCAACTCAGAGGCACCTATTAAAAAAGCAAAAACTGTGCTTGTCAAAAAGAAAACAGCGGACAAAAAATAAAACAGGAAAGTTTTTCTTACTATTTCTGGGGCTGAAATTTCAACTTCTACCAAATCGCCCTGTTCTGCCCCTATCTTATTTTCTGCTTCTATCTGCCCGGTTGTTAACTGGCATATACTCCTTGAAGAACAATGATTACAGGTTTTTTGCTGCTCGAGCCTCACTATGGCTTTGTGCCCTTTTTTGTATAAAACTTCCGCTTTTTCAATCATTATTACTAAATTTAGCTCCAGACACCGGCAATTTCAGCGCCGCAATTCGGACATTTGCTACCTTTAATTATATTTTTGAGTATACGATAACCATGTCTTTCTATTAAGAGTTTATGACAATTAAAACAATAAGTGTTTTCATTTTTATTCCCGGAAATGTTACCGCTGTAAACATAGCGTAAACCGCACTTACGGCCTATGTCAACCCCGCGATATAAAAGCTCTGTACCGGTGGGCGGTAAATCAACCAATTTATAAGCTGGGTAGAAAGCGCTTACGTGCCAGGGAACATCTTCACCTAATTCTTTATAGATAAAATCCGCTATCTTGGTTAAATTTTTCTCATCATCATTTAAAGTGGGGATAATTAAGGTGGTTACCTCTACCCAGATTCCATATTTTTTCATCAATTTAAGATTCTCTAAAACAGGTTTGATTTCTCCAGAGCATATCTTTTTGTAAAAATCCTCACTGAAAGATTTTAAATCTACATTAGCGGCATCAAGGTAAGGCCTGATAATCTCTAAGGCCTCTTTGCTCATATAACCGTTGGTAACGAAAATGTTTTTCAGGCCTTTTTCCCTGGCAAGTTTAGCAATGTCAAGGGCATATTCAAAAAAAATGGTTGGTTCGGTATAGGTGTAAGATATGCTTTTGACCCCGGATTTTAGGGCTAAATTTACAATTTCTCCCGGTTTTACGTACCGGGCTAAAGCAACTTCAGCTGGGGATGGTTGAGAAATATCAGCGTTTTGACAATGCAGGCAACGAAAATTGCACCCTGCGGTAGCCATTGAAAGAGAGAAACTGCCCGGCTGAAAATGAAAAAGCGGCTTCTTTTCAATAGGATCAACATGTTCGGCAACCGGCCTGCCATAAACCAGGGTATAAAGGACTCCATCTTTATTTTCGCGAACTCCGCAAAAACCGCGCTCACCGTCCTTAATGGTACAAAAGTGATTACATAAAAAACAAAATACTTTCTTATTATTTAGTTTTTTAAAAAAAAGGGCCTCTTTCATTTTTTTTCCACCAACAAATATAATCTTTATTATACCTGATTATACAAATTTTTAAAGATGATTTTTATAATTACTTATGTTTTATCTTTGCGAAAATATCTCTAATTCATGAGCTCTAAAAAATCAAGCCCCGTTAAAAACCTGCCCACTGTAAGAGGGCCGATAGGCAGGATTTTTCTAACGGGGTAATTTTCTTTATGTTAATATTATAGTTTAAAGTATTAAAAAAATTTTAAACCCTGGCCTTTGCATATTTCTCTTCTTTAGCTAAAACAGCTAAAAAGGCCTTGACTACATTAGGATCAAACTGCGTGCCACTACAACGCTCAATTTCTTTGATAATCTTCTTTTGTGGAAGCGCCTTGCGATAGGGCCTGGTAGAAATCATAGCATGATAAGAATCAGCTACGGCTATAATCCTGGCTCCCAGTTTTATCTTATCTCCCTTTAACCCCATGGGATAACCTTTGCCATCATACCTTTCGTGGTGCTGTCTAATAAGTTCAATCACACCTCCGCCAGGTTCTTTTAAAAAGGTAAGGGGAGCAAGTATATCAGCACCTTTCTGGGGATGCTTTTTTATTTCCTCCCACTCCTTATTGTTAAGTTTTTTCTTTTTGGTTAAAATGTAGTCGCTGATGCTTATCTTTCCAATATCATGAAGTTGACAGGCCTTTCTTATCTCTTCAATTTCTTTATCTTTAAATCCCATCTCTTTAGCTATCTTTACGGCATAAGTTGTAACATATTTAGAATGGCTATAAGTATAATGGTCTTTGGCGTCAACCACCTCTGCTAAGGCCATGACTGTCCTTAAATAAACATCCTGTAAATCTTCATAGAGTTTTGAGTTTTCTATGGCTGCACCCATTTCATTACTTATAGAAATAAGTAATTGCCTTTCCTCATCCATAACTTTCCTTAAGCTATGTGAGGTCACTACCAAAACACCAACAACCTTGCCTCCGGTTGAATTAATAGGAATTCCGCAATAAGCGCCTAAACCTTCTTTTTTAACCGCTTCCTGCACAATGGTGGGGTATATAGATAAATCCTCTACACAAATCGGCTTATTTGTTTTGGCTACCTGCGCCGTCAGCGTTCCCGAACCCAGAGGTATGCTGCTGATGTCTTCAATAAATCCTTTGGATAAACCTGTATGGGCTCGCAGAATAAAACTATCATGTTTATGATTAACTATAAAAATTCCGCCTGCTTCGATATCTAGAACACGAACTACCTTTTCCAAAACTTCATTAAGCATCTTATCCATATCCAGGCAATTTATCATAGTTATACTTATATCATGTAATACACTAATCTCCTGGGCGGTCTTTTTGGCAGAAGTATAGAGTTTGGCATTCTGGATAGCAATAGCCGCTTCATTGGCCATTGAGGAAAATAAATTAATTTCTTTCCGGCCGAAAATACGTTGCTTATAATCAGCAAATTCAATAACACCTATAACCTTTTCTTTAAGCTTTATAGGAAAACTAATAATTGTTTTTAATTCTGTTGTCTTTATCTCTGGCCAAGCAACCGCAGACGCAGAAATATTTTTAATAATTTGTGCCTCCCCGCTCTGAGCGACCTTTCCGGTCCAGCCTTCTCCGACTTTTATGGGCCTGTTTAATTTACCCATTAAAACTGGCGGAACATTACAATATGCCTTATTTATAAGTAATTTTTTTTCTTCATCCAATAAATATATGACACCTGTTTTCATATCTAAAATCTTGCTTATTTTGCTCAGGATTTCCTTAAAGAGTTTATCGAGGTTAAAATCTCTGCTAACTATGGAGGTAATCGAATGTAAGGCCGCAAGTTCTCTGGCACTCTCAATGGAATGCAATTTATAATCTTTAATCTGAAATGAACTTCTTATTACTAAACCCACAGCAAATATAATAGAAAAGGCAGCAGAAAGCGAGAAACCCCAGGGCGCAAATGATTCTATGGGCCTTAAAAATGGATAATCGAGAAAGTGTAATCCACTAAGCAAAAAACCATAGGATATAAGTTGATTTCCTAAAACCGGGTCCTCTGATTTTAATTGCCTGAAGTAAAATGCGCACAGTATCAAGGAAAAACCATATATGAAGGTGACAGGTAAAACTGCCCAGAACCACTCGCCAATAACAAAAGTGCCCATGAAAGGGCTAAAAATTGCCAGTAAGGCCAGAATAACTATATGCGCCTTGGCTCTGATATTTTTCATCAATAAAATACTTTTAAGAAATACTACACCCGTAAGTGCTAAAATGGCATATCTTAAGAAAAAAACCAAAGCAGTGGTAAAAGGAGAGAGATTTAGTGCATGAGTAACGAGGATGAGTTCAAAAATAGTGCTTAAGGCATAACCAAACCACGCAAAAGCCCAATAAAGAATAAATTTTTTCTGGCTTTCAAAGTAATTAATAAAAAGAACAACGCAAACGGCTAATTTAAAGCCAAAACCAACGGTTATGGCTGGAACCAACCAACCCATATGCTATCCTTTCTTAATTTAATAAGATAGATTTTCTCCTTGATGGCGTTTATTATTGGGCCTTTGTGGCATTTTAGATGTATTTAATTATATCATATTTTCTCCTGTTTTTCAAGTTTCTCCCTCATTTCAATCCCAGTCAAGGCAAAGGAATGGGTAAAAAGAAGGCTTATCCACCTCCGGGCGGATAAGCCTATAAGCAACTTTTCGTTTTAACCCTGATTTTTGGGGCTCGACACGTTTTTTAGTTCCTTAAATCATTTATTTTAACAACTCTTTCTGCACTTTTCCGGTGCGGGTTTTAGGCAGAGATTCTATAAACTCAACTATATGAGGCACTTTGAAATGGATTAATTTCTGGCGGCAGAATGCCCTGATATCATTCTCAGATGCCTCTTCACCCTCTTTTAAAACCACCACAGCCTTAACCGCCTCTCCGCGTAGTTTATCCGGCACTCCAATAACAGCTGCCTCTTTAACCTGGGGATGTTCGGCTATAACATGTTCCACATCAGGAGAATATACGTTTAAGCCACCCACAATAATCATATCTTTTTTTCTGCCTCTAATATAAAGATAGCCATCCTTATCCAGAGTGCCTAAGTCGCCTGTATAAAACCAGCCATCACGCATAACTCTAGCGGTGAGTTCGGGTTCTTTGTAGTATCCGGCCATTATAGGCCACCCACGGCAGACAATCTCGCCAATTTCACCAACAGGCATTTCCTTATCATTATTATCAAAAATCTTCACCTCAAACCAGGATGGCGGCTTGCCTACACTGGGTAAATGCTCTTTGTCGGTAGCGGTGTTAGGGGCAGCAGTTTCGGTCATGCCCCAGCCGTGCCAGAGAGTAGCATTAGGGCAATATTTACCAAAACGCTGAATTAAACTGGGAGGGCTGGGCGCGCCAAAAATATCCACGCCGGTAACACTGGTTAAATCATATTTTTCAAATTCTTTTAACTGCAGGAGGGTCATAAACATAGCCGGCACAAGATGAAACCAGTTTACTTTGTGTTTTTCAATATTTTTTAAAAATTCGACCGGTATAAAGCGTTCCATTAAGAGAGTGCTCATACCATACTCAGCCGCCATCTGCAAATAAATCATTCCACCTATATGAGAAAGGGGGAGGGCGCAAATTTGCATATTACCAAAGTATTTTTGGACACCAATATTCTCCATAGTCCTACAGGCATTTTCAAGGTTTTTATAGGTAAGCATTACCCCTTTGGGCTTTCCTGTGGTGCCTGAAGTATAAAAAATCACTGCCACATCATTATCCTCAATTTTAACTCTCGAGGCTCCATCCCGTCTTTTAGCCAAAACTCTTTTAAAAGAACTAAGACCCTCCGCCTCTTCACTATCTACATACACAATAATGTCCTTCAAATTAGGCACTTCCTCTTTTAGTTTTAAAAAAGATGTACCTTTTAAAGGTTTAGTAATAATTAGAGAGGCCTCCGCATGTTTTAAAACACCCGTAACTTCTTCATGAGTCAAATTTGGGTCCAAGGGAACAATAATGGCCCCCAGGCTGAATATGGCAAAATAGGAAATTATATATTCCGGGCAGTTAGGTAAATATGTTGCAACCTTATCTCCTTTTTTAATTCCTCGCTCACTTAAGCCATTAGCTAAACTATTAACCATAGAAATCACCTGGCTGAAAGTAATTATCTGCTCGCGAAAAATAATCGCCGGCCTATCAGAAAATTTCTGTCCTTGTTCTCTTAAACGAGCCGCCATGTCCATATAAATCAACCTCCTTATTCATGTTTCCCGCCACGGCGGGCAGGCGTGGTCTGACTTATAACTTCTGTATGCTAAAAAGCATACCACTGACTGACTAAAGGCTTACCGCCTTTTGATAAATCGCAATTGACGTGCTTAAGGCGGGTATATTCTAAGAAACCTTCCCGACCCAATTCCTTTCCAAATCCGCTTCCTTTAAAGCCGCCGTAAGGTGCTTCGTTATAAAACATACCATAAGTGTTAATCCATATTGTCCCGGCATTAATTTGCATGCTCAATTTTTTGGCCTTTTCTAAATCTTGGCTCCAAATAGATGAGGCCAGACCAAAAGAACTATTATTGGCAAGTTTAACAGCCTCGCTGATTGAGGAGAATTCACCAAGACAGACCACCGGGCCAAATATCTCTTCCTGAAAGATTTTCATTTCTGGTCTTATATTTGTAAAGACCGTTGGTTCAAAGAAAAATCCGTTCTTTAGCTTCGGCTCTTCGGGAATCTTGCCGCCGCATAGAACTTCCGCCCCTTCTCTTCTGCCATCCTCTATATAAGATATTACTCTCGCGCGTTGCGGGTA
>CAYUDR010000024.1:0-9903 GCA_964443705.1 uncultured Planctomycetia bacterium
GTAAAAAGTATAATCAGACCCTTATGTTTTTTAGTTTAGACCAGACCAAAGGCGAATCCTATGTTCAGATTAGTCGAAAATGGCTGGTGAATTTAATGATAATTATGAATGTTGACTACACAAGAGATATCTCCCGCGACATCAAGGATCTCCAGACGGCAGGCGTCTCTTTTTCGATTATTACCAGGTATTTGGGTAAGGAGAAAGTCAATTCCGTCTGCCTGGATAATGATAAAGGCGTAAGACTTGCCTTAGAGCATTTAGTTAAATTGGGGCACAGGAGAATTGGTTATATAAGTGGTAATTCCAATTCGGCTGACGGCCCGGAAAGATTAAAGGCCTTTAGGAAATACTCAAAAGAATTTGGCCTGGATAAAGATGAGAATTTAATAGCCCACGGTGATTTTACTTTTGAAAGCGGCGAAGAAGTGGTTAAGGAACTTCTTGATTTACCAGAAAAACCCACCGCTATTTTTTCGGCTTCAGATTATATGGCTATAGGGGCTATGCGCACTATGAAGCAGAGAGGATTAAAGGTGTCTCAGGATATGGCCCTGGTGGGATTTGATAATACTCTTGAGGCTGCTTATGTTGAACCTCCTCTAACGACTGTAAGGCAGCCATTTCAGGAGATGGGTGAGACAGCGGTTGATTTAGCTTATAAAGCCATGAATGACCCCAATTTTATTCCCCAGACCGTTATAAAAGAACCAGAACTTGTAATTCGAAAATCCTGTGGAGGACAAAAGCATGTTTAGGTATTTTTTATTCTTTATGAGTTTTTGTTTGGTTATTAACCTGGCTAATAATACCGAAGCCCGAGAAAGCGAGATGTATAAAATAAAGCTTTATGCCCCGGGCACAGAAGACATTGTCGATTATGAGAAATATGGCGAGTTTAAGGATGTAGGAACCAAAAACTATAAATATGTAATTAAAGATAAAAAAGGGCTTTCTCAGGCAGTCGGTGAAGGCATTTTTCCTAATACAGATGTTTTAAGAGACCCTCTTTTGCAAAAATATAGAGAGGAAGGTAAACTTAAAGGCAGCCGCTGGGATTTTCTTAATTCAGCAGACTTACAAACTGCTTTTTTGGTGTGGGCTACTACTCCTGAAGAAGCGGGAGTGAAACTTTTTAATGTAGCCACTATTTTTGAAAAAGCTAATCTTATTAAAGAAGCCATCAAGGCCTACTACGCTGTTGTAGTTCACTTTCCTAAAACAGTGGGCTGGACTACTTTTCATACGCCCTGGTATCCTGGGCCGTCGGCCATTGACAAAATAGAATACCTTTGTCGGACGCATCCGGAGGTTGGGATGAAATTGGTAGATGCAAAGATAACCATAAAAGGTCGTTATGATGACAATCTAGGCAATGATGTGTTTATTACCCGGCCAGGTAAGATTATTCGCTGTAAACCAGAGGAGGCAATAGAAAAGATAAATTTAAGTAAAATGGCAATTATTAAAAAGTCGGGATTTGATTATAACGGCAAAAAAAATATGTTTTCAAAGACAAAATCAAAAATTTCGGAATTACCGGGCCAAAGCCATGTCGGATTAGTACAATATGAAAATGGACACTGGCAATTGCTGGTTAATGGTGAGCCCTTTATAATTCAAGCAGTTGCTTATTCTCCTAATAAAACAGGATTAAGTCCCGACAACGGCACTTTAGTAGTTCATAAAGATTGGATGTTAGCAGATTTCAATCATAATGGTAAGATAGATGGTCCATATGATGTCTGGGTTGATAATAATAAAAATAACAGGCGCGATGAAGATGAACCAGTTATCGGCGATTTTGAGTTGATGAAGCAGATGGGCGTTAATACTATTCGGTTATATCATCATAGCCATAATAAGAAGTTATTGCAGGATTTATATAAAAATTATGGAATTATGGTATTAATGGGTGATTATTTGGGGATGTATGCTGTCGGTTCAGGGGTAGATTGGTATAAAGGAACGGACTACACCGACCCGCAACAATGCGAGAATATGATGAATAGCGTAAAAGAGATGGTAATGGAGCATAAAAATGAACCGTATATCTTAATGTGGGTTTTAGGTAATGAAAATAACTATGGATCTCCGGGCATTCCCGGGCATATACCCGGATTGGGATGCCAGGCAAAGAATCAACCCGAGGCATATTATAAATTTGTCAACAAGATAGCTAAGTGGATTAAATCTGTAGATCCCAATCATCCCGTAGCTATATGTAATGGTGACTTGCTTTATCTGGACAAGTTTAGTAAATATTGTCCGGACGTAGATGTCTATGGCACCAATGCTTATCGCGGGACACATGGGTTTGGCAGGAGTCTCTGGGAAGGAGTTAAAGATGAGTGCGATAAGCCGGTTTTAATTACTGAATATGGATGCCCCGCCTATATGAATGACAGAGATGAAAACGAAGCTTGCGCGGCTCAAGCCGAATACCATCGTGGAAATTGGGAGGATATTTTTTATAATTCTGCCGGATATGGTATAGGTAATTCTATAGGAGGGGTAATATTTGAATGGACTGATGAATGGTGGAAGGCAGGGCCTCCACCCGAGTTAGACCCTTCACGTCATGAAAGTTGGAGCTGGAATTTTAAGACCAAAAGGAGACTTCCATCTGGAAATTTTGCCGGACCATTCCCTGACGGTTGGATGCATGAGGAGTGGTTAGGAATCTGTAGCCAGGGAGATGGCAGCAAAAGTCCATTCTTAAGACAACTGCGTCCAGTTTACTATGAATATCAGAAAATGTGGAAAGGAGGAGATAAATAAAATCAAATATCCCTGTCCGTCTAGGCGGACAGGAAAAATTTCCGCCAGAGGTTTATCTGTCTTTGGCAGAAAGAATTAAAGTTGTAAAATTAAAATGAAAAGTCTAAAATAAAAACTAAATTTAAAAAAGGAGGGTAGAGTCAATGAAAAAGACACTAAGTTTTGCCTTGGCTACAGTGCTAATTTTAAGTATGGGGTTGATTTTAACCGATGCCAACGCTCAAGGTAAAAAAGTAGAGTTTCCATGTTATGTCTATTTTGACCATTTAGCCAGAGGTAATCACTATATCCCTTCCGGATGGATGGGCGATTATGGAAGTATTCGCGTAAAGAGCGCCTGGAAAGAAAATCCTCATGATGGTCAAACCTGTATGCGCTGGACTTATTCAGGTGAATCGACACAAGGTGCTGGCTGGGCAGGCGTCTTCTGGCAGAACCCGGCCAACAACTGGGGAAAAGTTAAAGGTGGTTATGACTTAACCGGCGCCACCAAACTTACCTTGTGGGCCAGAGGTGAGAACGGCGGTGAGATAGTTGAGTTTAAAGCAGGTGGTATTATGGGAGATTACTCTGATACCACAGAGGCCACAACCGGCCCCGTCTCACTTTCCAAGGAGTGGAAAGAGTATACCTTAGACTTAACAGACGAAGACCTCTCTTATATCAGTGGTGGCTTCTGCTGGGTAGTCAGCCAGCTCGATGTGCCAGAGGGAGGCGTTACTTTTTATTTAGATGATGTTGTATATGAAAAATAAATAAAATCGTGGTTCCCGCCTACGCCAGCCCTGTCGGCCAGGCAAGGCTTCGGCGGACAGGCGTGGTTCGTGTCTCGAAACAACAAAAATAAGGAGGCAAGTATGTATAAATTTATAATGGCTCTCATCTTGGTAGCTATGACCTTAAATCCTGCTCTTTTTGCCTATGCGCAGGAGGCAAAGCCACCAGAAGCAAAGCCACCGGTTGAACTTCCTTTTGTGGTCTATGCAGAACAGGGTCCAGGCAATCACTATGTTCCCTCAGGCAGAATGGGCGACGTCTCAGATATCAGGATGATTTACGCCTGCAAGGATAATCCTCATGATGGTGAAACCTGTATCAAGGTCAGGTATTCAGCTGACATGTTACAAGGTGCTGGCTGGGCAGGCATCTTCTGGCAGAAGCCGGCCAATAATTGGGCTACTGTGCCAAACGCAGGTTATAACCTCACCGGCGCCAACAAACTTACCTTCTGGGCCAGAAGTGAAAAAGGCGGGGAGATAGTAGAATTTAAAATGGGTGGCATTATAGGAGAGTATGGAGATTCAGATAGTGCCAGCGCAGGACCGGTGCAATTGAACACCGACTGGACTGAATACGCCATAGATTTAACCGGCTTGGACCTTTCTTACATTATAGGGGGGTTCTGTTTTTCTATAAGCGCCATGGAGAGTTCAGAGGGTTCTATCTTTTATTTAGATGATATAGTTTATAAATAGTAGAACTTAGTGGTCTTGATGAAAATTAAATATCACTTAACTATTTTTATAACCCGGACGGTTATTTTTTGTTTTTTATTAGTGGTTGTTTTTGATCCAGCCTGGGCAGAAGAAGTCTATGTCTATAAAGATAAAGATGCACCTCAGAATATTTTCACCTCTTTGGCAGTAGGTGGCGATAGCCATGGGCTTAAGATGGAAAATAATTTTGATAAGATTTTTGAAAAAGGCACTACCGCTATAAAAATTTCTTATGTCCCTCACGCAAGTGATAAAAATGGCTGGGTAAGAATTTTATGGCAGAAGCCGGGTGGTTATAATTTAGCTGGAGCGAAAAAACTTTCTTTCTTTGCGCGGGGGGAGCGTGGCGATGAGGTAGCCGAGTTTGAATTAGGAAGTCTCTCAGGCGCCTGCCTCGATTCAGATAGCACAGCCCTGGCCCCCGTTCTTTTAACTAAGGATTGGCAGGAATATAAAATCAGCCTTTTTGATTTAGATTTATCAAAAATTACCAATGGTTTTTCCTGTGTAATTAATAGATTTGATAATAGAAAAGGAGCTGTCTTTTATTTAGATGAAATTAGATTTGAAAAATAAAGTTGAGGAGAATTGATGAGGAGAAAAAATATAATCATCTTTCTGGTTGGTTTAGCAGTAGTCTTTTTAGCAATTATATTAGTTAATAGGTTAGTCTTTGCGGCAGGTCGCAGGCCAAGGGTTATAAAGTCCTCTATAGTTAAAATAGACAAATCAAATCCCGATAATATGCGGCTTTTAGTTTCTAAATTTGACACTAAGCGTGGGCGCTACCAGAAAGAGAAAGAATATGTCATTAAAGGGGTGGTTTATGCCCCTGTCAAAATTGGCCAAAACCCACCCTGGGCGGATAACTGGATAGAGTCACGTGATGACCCTGCTCGCCGCGCACGCGTTGACCAAAACCAAAATGGCCGCCTCGATAAAAACGAACCGGAAATAGGTGATTTTCAATTAATGAAAGATATGGGCATAAATACCATACGGCTTTATGAGCCACCAGGACAAGGGTGTCTTCCAGACCCCTACGTAATTACGCCAGAGGAAGTCGAAACTGCTAAAAAAACCTTAAGGGAACTTTACTCAAAATATGGCATAATGGTTATTATGGGCCATAGTCTGGGCTATACTACGGATTTTTCAGACCCTTTGGTGAGACAGAAACTCCATGACGAAGTAATAGATATGGTAAAAACCTATAAGGACGAACCCTGGGTGCTTTTGTGGAATTTGGGTAATGAAAATAATATCCAGCAGGCTTATACTTATGAGGATTTTCCTCTTAATTACTATAAGAAAACAGTACAGTGGATAGCCGAAGATATAAAGAAAATCGACTCTAATCATCCCACTTCCATCTCTAATATGGGACTGGTGGGGATATATGATTTTGCCAAGTACTGTCCGGACGTTGATATCTATGGAGCCAATATGTATCAGAGTCAATCCTTTGCAGGCCTATGGAACGCTACTAAAAGGATTGGTAAACCGGCCTATTTAACCGAGTTTGGGTGTGATGTCTTGGATACCCGCCAGGACCCACGTGTGCCAGATGAAAAATTGCAGGCCGATTTTATAGCCTCTCAGTGGCTGGATGTTCAGAAAAATATAGATGGGCGTGCAGGTAACGCTTTAGGGGGAGTGATTTTTGAATGGACAGATGAATGGTGGAAGGAAACTATTGATGATGCCTGGACGCATGCCTATGATGGCGGCTGGGATGCCCCTACTTTTGATGCCAGCACGCGCCAGGGCGGCAATGAAGAATGGTGGGGGATTTGCGGCCAGGCTGAAACTGGCCAGGATTCACCCATTTATAGACACCCCAGAGAGGTCTATTATCGACTGCAAGAACTCTGGGGAAAAGATTAATTTATAAGGCAAGTAAGACATTTAGAAAGGATAAATTATGAAAAAGCAGATTGTAGAAACAGTTATATTTTTATTGATTTTGTTTATAGGGTTGCCATCAATTGGTTTTTGCGCCGAACAGATTGAAAAACAGGTTAAAATAAAACCTACACCCCTTAGTTTTTTGAAAACATCCGGCCAAAACATCGTTAATGAAAAAGGGAATATTATAATTTTAAAAGGTGTAAATTTAGGAGGTTGGTTGGTTCCTGAAGGATATCTTTTAAAGTTTGAAGGTAAATTTGACCGACCCTGGACCATTAATGAATTGGTAGTTGGTTTAATTGGGGAAAATGAGGCAGAAAAATTTTGGGAGGATTACAGAAAAAACTATATAACAGAAACGGATATTAAAGAAATTTCTGCCCTGGGGTTTAATCATATCAGAGTGCCATTTCATTATAATTTATTTATACCCGAGGATAGCCCGGATGCCTGGAGGACAGACGGTTTTAAATTATTAGATGAATTAATTAATTGGTGTGCTAAATACGGCCTTTATGTTATCTTAGACATGCATTGTGCGCCGGGAGGACAAACCGGCGATAATATAGATGACAGCGCAAAAAATCAGCCTGATCTATGGAGAGATGATTCAAATAAACAGAAAACTATTAATGTCTGGCGCAGGATTGCCGAGCATTACAAAAACAACACTACCGTAATGGGTTATGATTTACTTAACGAACCCCTGCCGGCTGAATTCTCGCAATATAATGAGGAACTCGTGCCTTTATATAGAAAGATAGTTTCCGCTATTCGGAAAGTCGATAGGAAGCATATTATATTTTTGGAAGGAGCCAATTGGGCGAACAATTTTAAGATGTTCCCGGAACCGTTTGATTCTAATGTAGTATATAGTTTTCATAAATACTGGGATGAAGTAGATAAACACAACATACAGCCCTATTTGAAATTAGCCAAAAAACATAATGTGCCGTTGTACTGTGGAGAGACAGGTGAAAATAACAATCAATGGTATTATAAATTTATACAACTACTTGAAGATTATAATATTGGCTGGTGTTTTTGGCCCTGGAAAAAGGTTGCATCAGAGAGCGGAATCTATTCTATTAATAAGCCGGCCGGCTACGAGGCTATTATAAACTATACAAAGGGAAGAAAAAAACCTTCTGTAGCGCAGGCACAAACGGCCTTAGACGAATTTCTAATAAATTTAAAATTGGAAAATTGTGTAGAAAATGGAGCAGTTGTACAGAGCTTGCTAAAAACCATACCGGCTAAAGTAGAAGCGGAAAACTTCGGGTTTTTAGGGGAAGGTGTTTCTTATCATGATTCAGATAAGAAAAATGAAGGCAAGGGCTACAGACGTTCAGATGGCGTTGATATCGAAGCCTATGCTTATAATGTGGGCTGGATAGCATCGGGGGAATGGATGAAATATGACATAAATAACCTCCAGGATGGAAAATTTGACATAGAATTTAAAGTTGCCAGTGCCATTGACGGCAGCCAATTTGCATTAGAAATTGACGATGACGATGTGACCGGCCCTATAACAGTTAGCAATACCGGTGGCTGGTATGATTGGCAAATAGTTACTGTTAAAGATGTTGAAATTCCAAAAGGCCGCCATAAAGTGAAATTGCATGCTATAGTAGGTGGATTTAACATAGATTGGTTTAAATTTAAGTGATTCTTTTAAAATTAAAAAAGGAGGAAATGGTCATGGAAAAAATAGCAAAACTTTTTATTTTCAGCTTAGTTTTTCTGTCTTTGCTTGTTTTGGGTTCGGTGTGCGTTCAGGCTCAGGAAGGAACTCAGAAGATTTCTTTTCAGAATTTCGAACGCGATAACGGCACAAAAGATGAATGTTTTGTAGAAATTTGGAATTGTGAACCTAATTTTGAGACTGAAATTGTACATTCCGGCGACAGGGCATTACGAGTGGTGACATTCGAAGATGGTGGAACACTTAGAATAAATGTTGCTGATAAAGAGGGATATGTTGACTTGTCGAAAGCGAAAAAAATTTCCATATGGGTTTATGATACCCAGAACAGCAACACCGTGGAAATACGCCTGAAAGATGTTGATGGTGATGGCGGTAGTGGCAACGATGGCAACACCCTTTGGTCTAAAAAGGGAGCCAGGAAGAATAAATGGACGAAAATCGAGTGGGATTTAAACTCATATCCCAATGTTGAAGATTTAGACTTAAATCGCATTTCCAGCATTGAAATATATGAATTTCATGAAGGAATTTATTATTTCGATGATTTAGAGATCGAATAAGTCATTAATGTTTAGAAATTTAATAAAGATGAAGAAATTAGTTTTAGTCCTTACAATTTGTTTAAGCCTGTTTAGTTTTAATGCATATGCACAGGCCTCTGTAGTTAAAGTAACCGGCGAAATTGGCAGCTGGCAATTAGAAGTTGACGGCAAGCCCTTTTATATTAAAGGCATAGGAATAGGCGGTTATTTGACCCCTGAAAACATAGATTATCTTTTTGGTCTGGCAAAGAAGTTAGGGGCTAATGCTATACGCCGCTGGGGAGAATCAGATTATGACAGTCTAATGCTGGATAAGGCCTTAGAATATAATTTGAAGGTAGTAATGGGATACTGGCTTCCAGTCGACGTAGACTACTTAAAAGATAATTATACCAAAGAAGCTCTCTTAGAAAGACTAAAAGAATATATCAACACTTATAAAGAACACCCGGCCCTCTTAGCCTGGAATATCGGAAACGAAGTAATAATTATTGGCAAAAAAGATGAGGAAGGAAGGATTGCTTTTGCCAAATTTTTAGAAAGAGTTTGCCAGGAAGTTAAAAAAATAGACCCAAACCACCCTGTTGTCTACGCTGCTGCCGGCCATACTGCCTTAATATACGTAAAAGATTATGCGCCAAGTTTAGATATCTATGGATTTAATTTTTATGGGGGGATGCCGGTTGCTTATGATGAATGGAAGGCAGCTGGAGTAGAAATTCCATATATATTTACTGAGTATGGCCCGCATGGACCCTGGGAAGTGCCCCTGGATGAAAATGCCCAACCTATTGAGCCAACCGATGCAGCGAAAAAAGCCGCCTACTTAAAAAATTGGCAAAATTATATCTTGAAATATAAAGGTTTTAACTTAGGTGGTTTTGCTTTTCATCTGACAGACCTTATGACCACAGAGAGTTCAATTACCTGGTGGGGACTCACTTATGAAAAGTTAAAAAAACCTTCTTTCGGGGCGGTCTACACAGCTTATACCGGCAAAGAAGTGCCTAACAACGCACCTGTCATTTTAGATTTTGAGATAAGTAAAACCAAAAATTTAAAGCCGGGTGAGATAGTTCACATTTCCACCAAAGCCAGTGACAAAGAAGGCGATATATTAAATTACGAATATAGAGTTTTCGATTTAAATACCAATAATTTCTTGAAAGACGACTTTGAATTTATGGGAGATGGTCAGGATATAAAGTGCGAATTGCCCTCAAGGGAAGGCATGTATCGAATTTATGGTTTTGTCACCGATGGAAAAGGAAATGTAGCTACAATTAATAAAACAATAAGTGTAGTAAAATAGAGCTTAAATAAAAAACCACGTTTACCTTATCCATGTTTATAAGCAAAAAAATCCTGTAAAAAACCAAAAAGTTCTTCTTGACAAAACCTTAGATAAGTGATAATATCAAAACGTGTCGAACCAACAGCAATTCCAGAACCGGCAAGATTA
>CAYUDR010000024.1:10003-12782 GCA_964443705.1 uncultured Planctomycetia bacterium
AATATGCGTAAATTTATAATTACATCTTTGGTCGTTGGTTTAATGGTTGGTATATCAACTATAGCTTCGGCAAACCTGCTCACTAATCCTGGTTTTGAGACTGGTAGTAATATCCCGTGGGTAGGGATAGGTTACCACGCCTTCTCAGTTAATCCTGGAGCTAAATACGCAGGTACCTATGGGTTAGAAATGATCCTGAGTACCAGTGGTGATGGTTGGGGTGGACAGTATCAAAATAAGCCTGCAAGCGAAGGTGATATCTTTACCTTTTCGGCAATGTCAAATACACTAAACTTGAATAGTTATGCTAATTCAACATTGCAGATTGCCTATTTTGATGTTTCTGATCCAGGCTACTCAGCTACGCCAATTGCAGCATATAATACTGCTTCTGTAACTGGATTAGACTGGACAGAGCTTTCGATAACCTCATATCCAGCGCCAGCGGGAACACAAGCAGTTCGTTTTGTACTTGTATCATATGCGGATCCAGCTTCTGGTAGTGGTTCCAGTTACTTTGATGATGCCAATGCTACAGCAATTCCTGAACCATCTACTATGTTACTTTTGGGAACGGGTTTATTTGGTTTAGCATTACCTCTGCTTAGAAGAAAGAAATAAGACAAGTTATAGCTTAAAAGAAACATCCCCCAATAATAAGGGGCTTAAATGATAAATTTAAGCCCCTTATTTTGCTTAACCTCGCACGCCCCAGCACACCGCTCTGTGCCTGGTTTTGCCTCGCACACTCTCACTCAATCGGATTAGACGAATTTTGGGATAATTGAAAAAATATTGTAATATTTTTTGCGATATGTTATACTCAGTTATTGTAAAAAAAGAAAAGTTTCTATTTTAACTATGAAAGCAAAATCAAGTCAAAAAGAAACCTTAGCTGCCTATTCATTTCTTTTCCCCAATTTTTTGGGATTTCTTATCTTTACTTCCCTGCCGGTTTTGGCTTCATTTATTCTTGCCTTTTTAAAATGGAATATGATTTCTTCTGATGCAGCCGTTAAATTTGTTGGATTGGCAAACTTCATCAAATTGCTTGGTTTTCACTTCGAAGAAGGCGCTCTTAAGGCAAACGATCCCTTTTTCTGGAAGTATCTTTATAACACCGTTTTTTTAATGTTGGGTATTCCTATTAGTATAATGGGTTCTTTGCTGCTGGCAATGGCCATGAAGCAGAAACTAAAGGGCATAGTAATATTTCGAACTATTTATTTTCTGCCGACTATATGTCAGGGCGTAGCTATTGCCCTTTTGTGGAAGTGGATTTATAATTACGATTTTGGTCTTCTAAATAATTTTGTAAGAAACTTTGGCGATTTACTTCACCTTAATCTTGAAGGCGTCAATTGGCTTTCGCAAAGATGGGCCAAGCCAGCTTTTATATTAATGGGGACATGGGCTTACGTGGGTGGATTTAATATGATTCTTTACCTGGCGGCCTTACAAAATATATCAAAAGATTTATACGAAGCAGCCGATATAGATGGTGCCAGTGGCTGGCAGAAATTCTGGGCCGTTACCTGGCCTATGATTTCACCCACTACCTTTTTTATTACTATTATGAGTATTATCGGCGGGTTTCAAGGCGGCTTTATGATAGCTTACATTATGACCAGAGGCGGCCCTGCAGGTGCAACCACGACCCTGGAGTACTATATTTTTAACAATTTATATGTTTGGCAAAAAATGGGTTATGCCTCTGCCATTTCCTGGTTCTTATTTGTAATTATTTTTATAATTACTTTATTTAACTGGCGATTTGGAGGAAAGCTGGTACATTATTAATAGCGCACAAGAGCAACAGTGCACCAGAACGCAAGTTTAAAATTATGAAAGAAAAAGAAAGAATAGCCTTGGCGGCTCAGCAGCTAAAAAAGTCTCAGAAGAGAAAGAATATTTTAAAGAAGGTTGCAACTTATATCATCTTATCTTTAGGCGGTATCACCATGTTGATACCATTTCTGTGGATGATCTCTACTTCTTTAAAGGAGCCGGGCGATGTTTTTAGCTATCCTCCCAAGTGGATACCCGACTATCACTATATAGAAAGAGATGGTAAAAAGATTGATGTGAATGTTTTTTCAAAACAATACCGTTTGCAAATTCTGGAAGGACGCCATCAGAATGAAATCAGAATCTTGTATGAAAATGATGTATTTATCAGAAACTATGCCTGGTGGAATTTTTGGAGGAAAAATTATTTTATAAAGGATAACGGTGGCAAGGCCCTGGTTAAAATCTTAAGTTGTATTCAAGAAGTCAAAATTGCAAATGGGCCGCGTAAGGGAGAAATTTTAACTCTCGACGGAAAAGAGGTTAAAAGAGGCATCAGGTTAGTCTGGCAGAATTATAGTAGAGCATGGCACGCTATTCCTTTCGGCAAGTTTTACTTAAACAGCATTTTTGTTGCTGCTTGCGTAACGGTTGGGCAGGTTTTTACCAGTTCTCTGGCGGCTTATGCCTTTGCCCGCCTTAAATTTCCGGGAAGGGATAAATTATTCTTTGGCTATATTGCCACCATGATGATACCTTATTCAGTTACTATGATTCCCGTCTTTATTTTAATGAAGCTTATGGGTTGGCGCGATACATATCAGGCGCTTATTGTTCCAGCCATGTTTTCTGCCTATGGCACATTTATGTTGCGGCAGTTTTTCATGACCCTGCCTTCTGATTTAGAAGATGCCGCCAAGATAGATGGATGTAGTTTTCTGGGCATTTACAGAAAAATAATCATTCCTTTAAGTAAACCCGCCCTGGCAAC
>CAYUDR010000025.1:0-12546 GCA_964443705.1 uncultured Planctomycetia bacterium
TGCCTCTATGGCAATGGCTTTTGCTTTAACTTTATTAAGATAGTAAACGGTTTTGGGGCCTATAACAGGAATATCAAAACGCATATCATGCTGGGGGCTGCTCACTTTAATTACTACTGTTTCCTCACCGCCTAATTTAGCTCCTCGCAAAATAGCCTTATTTGTGCCTTCTATGGCTTCAACGGCAAGAACCGCTAAATCCTTAACCACCACTGTCTGGCCAATATCAAGACCGGATATTTGCTTAGCCAGTTTATAGCCAAACTCAATGTCCCTCCTGACCCTCTCATCGATTTTTATCTTTGTGAGAGCGCCTTCTTTGGGCAAATAATCTGAAATAAAAGTTCTTGAATCCAGCAAATTAATTCCTTCTGCTTCAAGGCGTCCTGCGAAAGCTGCTAGCAGCGAGTTACCTCGTCTGTCTTTTGCTTCATTTAAAATTTTTTTTGTCTCCTCATCTTTAAAAAAGAAAGTTTTGAAAAGAAAACGAATGGGTCTTATCTGTCCAATCATAACTGCATAATGAACATCTCTTGATTTCAAAATATCAATGAGCTTATTCAAGTGGCCTAATTTAAGCCAATGAATTTCATCGACGTATTGCTTTAAATTCTTTTCAGTTTCACCTTGAAAAGCAATAGCTATTACTTTTATTTTCTCTTTTCTGGCACACCTGGCCCATATTAAAGGTAACCGGCCATTGCCAGCTATAAGTCCAATTCTTTTTACGCCACCTTCACCTTTTTGTCTATTACTTAAACTATTATTAAGCAATTTTCACCTTTTCTTGTTTTTGTTTAGCATATATAACATTATCCATTAATAAAAGTGAAGTTCAGATAAGCCGAAGTTCATTTTCTAGAAATACCCCGCTTGGATTTTTTAACGAAGTTAATCAAGTAGGATACAAATTCTGAATTTGAAAATTCCTGTTCCAATTTTTCTATAGCGGTCTTCAAGGAAAGATGAGAAAAGAAGAGAAGTTTAAAGGCTTTTTTTAAATCCAAACAATCTTTACTGGATACGCCAGAGCGTTTAAGCCCTATGGAATTGACGCTATAAACTCTGGCTGGATGACCATCGCAGGTTGAGAAAGGTGGAATATCCTGAACAACTTTCGAGCAACCACCAACAATAGATAGCCTACCAATTCTCGTAAATTGATGTACAGCTACCAGGCCTCCGATTATTGCTTTGCTTTCAATAATAACGTGTCCGGCCAGAGTACCACCATTAGCAATAATGGCATTATCTTTGAGTATGCAATTATGCGCTATGTGAGAGTAAGCCATGACTAAATTGTTATTTCCAATAACTGTTTTTTCGTCTTGAGCTGTCCCCGGATTGACAGTTACATATTCTCTAATACTATTATTATCTCCAATTTCAATATAAGAACGCTCACCCCTATATTTAAGATCCTGCGGAGGACTACCAATTACAACACCGGTGAAAATTCTATTAGCTTTGCCAATAGTCGTCCGACCCTCAATAACACAATGCGCGCCAATAACGCTATCGGCTCCTATAACTACATTTTCGCCTATTAAAGCACAAGGGCCGATACTTACTGAATCGGCCAGTTTAGCTTTTTGGTGCACGATGGCACTCTTATGAATTTTCATATTTTTCCGATGCTTGATGTTCCTGTTTTATCAGGCATCCACCAAGGTAAACATAAGCTCAGCTTCGGCAACCACTTTACCCTCAACCATGGCCCTGGTGCGAATCTGTCCTGTCCTGGATTTGATTTTTACCACCGTTGCTTCCAGCCAGAGCTGGTCACCCGGCAAGACAGTCCTTCTAAATTTTACTTTATCCATGCTCATAAAATAAGCTAATTTTCCATAATTAGCCGGCTTAGAAAGCATCAACACTCCCCCCACCTGCGCCATGGCTTCAATAATCAAAACTCCTGGCATAATAGGTTTGCCGGGGAAATGGCCTTTAAAAAAATAGTCATTTATGGTAACATTTTTAATGCCGACGGCCCTTTTATCTTCTTCAAGCTCAACTATTTTATCAATAAATAAAAATGGATACCTGTGAGGCAAAATCTTATGAATGGCATTAATATCAAGTGGTGGTCCACCGGCATGGAGAGATTGAGCTCTAATACCTGCCTGCCTTGAAGATTCCCCCTGATATTGTATTCTCTGGAGCAATTTTATATTTAGCGGATGGCCGCTCTTAACAGCAATGATATGCCCTTTTAACGGCCGACCCAATAAATAGAAATCTCCGATAACATCACACACTTTGTGTCTGACAAACTCATCTTCAAATCTTAATTTATTATTAATTACACCTTTATCCCCGACAACAAGTGTGTTTTTAAAGTTAGCACCTTTTCCTAATCCCTGTTTTTTTAAGGCCTCAACCTCTTTTTCGAGACAAAAAGTGCGACTCGGCGCAAGCTCCTTTTCAAAAGTTTCCTCTCCTAAAACCAAACTAATATATTGAGCCTTAAGCAAGGGGTGATTATAATTTAAAGTATAAGATACTCTAAATTCATCGCTGGGGAGAATAATAATAGAAGCATCGTTTTTGATTATCCAGGATGGTTCTCTAATATAAAAATATTTTTTAGGGACTTCTTGTTCTACGATTCCGGCTTTTTTTATAGCCTTTACAAAACCCAGGGAGCTGCCGTCTAAACCCGGCAATTCATCGCTGTTCAATTCAACAATCAAATTATCTATTCCTAATCCTGCTAACGCAGCCATCAAATGTTCAACAGTGTGAATTTCAATCCCATTTTTCCCTATAGAAGTCCGCCGTGGGCGCAGCACTATCTTTGAGACATGAGCCGGAATAACAGGATGATTTTTTAAATCAGTGCGGATAAAATTAATTCCGCTCCCCGCCAAAGACGGCTTTAGAATTATCTTGACCTCTTTACCCGAGTGAATGCCTATGCCTTCAATACCAACCTCTTTTGCAATAGTTTTTTGATTCATTTGATTTTTTCTTTCAACTTCTCTATTTCTTCTTTTAATTTATCTATTTCTAACATCCATTTTTTTATTAAGCGTATATTTTTATACAATTCAGGCAATTTTTGAATACACGCATTTACTCTTCTGGCTATAGAGTGGGGCTTAGCCGGATAACCTGAAACTTTTGTATTTGAAGGCACTGACTTAGTAACACCTGCCTGCGCCGCAACAATTGCCCCATCACCTATGACAATATGCCCTACTATACCTGACTGACCCGCCAGAATTACATTTTTGCCCACGGTTGTGCTGCCAGAAATGCCGGTTTGGGCCACAACAATTGTATTTTCGCCAATGACTACATTGTGTGCAATCTGAACAAGATTATCAACCTTAGAACCTTTGCCGATTAAAGTTTTATCAAATCTAGCTCTATCTATGGTTGCATTTGCTCCTATTTCCACATCATCTTCTATAACAACTGTTCCTATTTGAGGGATTTTATGATGAATGCCTTTAATAATTGCAAATCCAAAACCATCACTGCCGATAACGGAACCAGCGTGAATAATTACACGGTTCCCAATTTGTATCCGCTCTCTTATAGAAACACCGTGATATATAAGTGCCTTTTTGCCAATCTTGGTATGGTGACCTACATATACCCCAGAATAAAGAATACTATCATCTCCGATTTCAACATTATCCTCTATTACACAAAAAGCCTGGATAGCTACATTTTTTCCCAATCTAACATTCTTACCTATCATGGCCTGTGCATGAATGCCTTGGGGGTGTTGAACTTCGTTTGGAGCTAAGAGAGAAACCATCTTAGCAAAAGCCAGCGAGGGATTATCTATGCGGATTATGGGCTTTTTGACATCTTTAATATCCCTGGAAGTTATAATGGCTGAGGCTTTGGTGGTTTTAATTAAGGGAAGATATTTTGGATTGGCAACGAAAGTCAAATCACCCTCGCAAGCCTCCTTAATGCCACAAACACCGGTTATAACAACATTAGCATCTCCAACAACTTCACCATTTATAATTCGGGCTATTTCGTTCAGGGTTTTTCGCATCAAGGTTTCCTTTTGAACCTTTCATTTAAAATTTTTAAAATCTGGTCAGTTATATTCAGTGAATCATTGGTATATAGAAGCATTCTACTATCAAAAATTATATCAAATTTTTCTTTCTGCCCAAATTCTTTAATTGTAGAATCTATCTCTTTTAGAATTTCTCTAACCGATGAATCATACTTTCTTCTTAATTCCGTGTTTGTTTCTCGGTCAAATTCCTGAAGCTCTTTTATTTTTTGATCCATCTCTGCCTGTTTTTTTTCCTTGGCTTTATTGCTTACTACTTCCAGTTCATCCTTAATTTTGCGGATGGTCTCCACCATTTTTTCTCTCTTGGCCTGCTTATCCTTTTTTTCTTCTTCCAAAACTTCATCAAAATCCTTGGTTTTCTGATATTCACTAAATATCTTGCCCAAATCTATATAAGCAAGCTCGTTGCCGCCTTTGGCAACTCCGGCCCTGGTAAATCCTAAAGACATTACAAATACACCTAAAAAAACCATCATTAGTATTCTTGTTAATTTCATTTATTATCTCCTTTCTTAAAAATAATGTTAAAACTCACGGCTCATGTTAAATTCCCACCGCCCGCGCTTATCTCGCGGGCCATAATTTAGGCCATATCCATAGTCGATTTTCATGGGGCCAAGGGGTGTTTTAAGCCGCACGCCAGCGCCCACTGAAGTTTTAAATGAGCTTCCAAACTCACTGACATCCGTCCAGACATTTCCTCCATCGAAAAAAACAGCTCCTCTTAAATGCGATATAAGGGGAAAAGTATATTCTGCGCTTCCAATTAGCATAGCTTTACCGCCGATAGGATGTCCGGCAGCATCTTTTGGGCCAACGTGATGGAATTTATAACCGCGAATGGTATTGGGGCCTCCAAGAAAAAAGCGTTCATATATAGGCACGCTGTTACTGCCATGTAATTCTTCGGCAAAGCCAACACCCAACCGCAGTTCTAAGATCAACTTTTCAAAATGCGTGAAATACTGCCTGCCTTCTGCTTCAATTTTAACAAAATTACTATACCCTCCCAAAAAAGTTCCAGCTATTTGCGCCGAACCATTTATAACATGACCTTTTGTGGGAAAATATCTATTATCACGCGAATCGTTTCTGAAACCAAATAGAATCTGGCTTAGGGGGTGTGTGCCTTCTTCTTCGATAACATCAATGCTAACATCCGAGGCGAGATTAGAAATTTCCACTTGCTCAAATTTATACATCACATTACCCATTGTATTTTCAGTAAACTCTTTTCCAAAGCGAATGTCTCCACCGGTTCTTCGCTCATCAAAATCTTCCCAGGTGCCTCTAAAAGTTCTGTATCCGTCAAATCCGCAAGAGAGTGGATAGCCAAAAATCCAGGGCTCGGTAAAATTCAAAACATAATCCTGGCGCTTGGTTCCAAAATCTGCTTTTATCGTAAGTTCCTGGCCAGCACCGGTAAAGGTAGGCCAATTAGTAATGTCAAAGTTTCTCTGGGTAACCTGGATAAAGGCGACAAATCTATCAACCGTAGAATAGCCCGCACCAAAACTAAATTCACCTGTCTTGGTCTCTTTAACATTAACTATCAAGTTTTTCTTATCGGGCGCCGAACCCGGTTCAATATCATAAGTAACTTCTTCAAAAAACCCCAAATTATAAATTCTTTCTTTGGAACGCTGTAACTTTTTTCCATCAAAGGGTTCGCCTGGCGCGAACCTGAGTTCGCGCCTTATAACAACATCTTTAGTTTTATCATTACCTTTTATAATAACTTTATCAATATAAGCCAATTCTCCTTCGGCAATATTATATGTAATATCTATTTTTTGTGTCTTTTCATTAAAAGCTGTCTGTGGGCTGATGTGGGCAAAAATATAACCTTTATCAAAATATAAAGAGGAAATACTTGCGCAATCTTCTTCTGAAGAAAGTTGATTAAAAATGTCTTCTTCTTTCATCTCAAGCGCTTTTCGGATATCTTCTTTAGTAAACAGGTGATTGCCGAGAATTTTAATAGTACCTACTTTATACTGCTTGCCTTCATCGATCAAAAGAGTAATATACATTTTTTTCTGGTCCGGATTATAATCCAGCTGGGGATCTACTTTTACGTCGCTGTAGCCCCTCATAAGATATAAGGCCTTAACCCTTTCTAAATCCAGTTCAAATACTTCCTCTTTAAAAAAACCGGAAGTAAGAAGCGTGTCTCGTCTTGTCTTCATGCTTTTCAAAATTTCTTTGGTGGAAATAGATTTATTGCCTTTTACAAAAATACGAGCTATGCGATACCTTATGCCCTCTTCAATCAGGATATAGAGAATAGCTTCGTTGGTCACTTCATTAACATCTATTTCATAATCTATTTTTACTTTATGAAAACCTTTCTTTCCATAATATTCTTCTATTTTGTCCAGGTCATTTTTTAGAATGCGCATATCCAGTGTTTCACCAATTTTAACAGCTAAAAAGGAATTCAGGCGTTTTGTGTTTATGCTTTTATTTCCCTCAAATATAATTTCTGAAAGAACTGGTTTTTCCGTTACGATAAAAGTCACTGCTATACCATCTTTAAATTCTTCAATATCCACGCTCACATTACTAAAATAGTCTGTCGAGTATAGGCGCTTTAAATCTTCATTTATAAATTCCTGGGTAAAAACGGTGTTGGGCTTAGTTTTAATCTTAGAAAGGATAGTTTGAGTACTTATGATTTTATTATTCTCAATGCGTACATCGGTAACGATTTTCCTCTCACTCTCCTGCTGCTGTGCGCTAACACCGATAAAAAGCGTTAAAACAAGTCCTATCGACAAACTTAATATAAAAAAAGCCCTATTTCTTAAAAACATTTTCTCCCTCTTCATTTTTGTTGTATAAATATTATCACACTTCTCGCTCTATGTAAACCCCAGGTAAACTGTTGAAAAGAAATACTAAACTTATTTAGTGCTTGATTTTGTCATTCTATTCTTTTTGAATAAGTTTCAAAACGTGTGAATTCCTTAAGAAAAGTAAGTTTTATAGAGCCAATTGGGCCATTTCTCTGTTTGGCAATGTTTAATTCCGCTAGACCGAAATTATCCTCTTTTGGGTCGTAAAGCTCTTGTCTAAATAAAAGCATAACTACATCTGCATCTTGCTCAATGGCACCTGATTCCCTTAAATCACTCAATCTTGGTCTAAATCCCACACTTTCACGCCTTTCTGGGGCTCGAGAAAGCTGACTTACAGCAATTACAGGCACATTTAATTCTTTGGCAAGTGCCTTAAGGGATTGGGAGATTTCTGAAATCTCCTGTTGTCTGTTCTCGACTCTAGCGTGCCCTCTCATTAATTGCAAATAGTCAACGATAATGAGTTTTATATTATGTTGCAGGAGAAGCCGCCTGGCTTTAGCTCTTAATTCCAAAATAGAAATACCTGGTGTGTCGTCAATAAATATAGGCGCTTCATATAATCTTCCGGCGGCAGAAGTCAAATCTGCCCATGAAGATTCATTTAAAAATCCGCCTCTGACCTTTTGAATATCGACTCTAGCATGAGAACATAGAAATCTTTGAACAAGCTGTTCCCTTGACATTTCCAGGCTAAATATAGCCACAGGTTTCTTCTCGTATATGCCTAAATGTTCTGCCATATTACAAGCAAAAGAACTTTTTCCCATTGAAGGGCGCCCGGCGACAATGATTAAATCAGCGGGTTGGAGGCCGGAAGTTTTCTCATCTATATCGGCAAAACCTGTAGGCAGGCCTGTTATGTGGATTTTATTCTGGTATAAATTTTCAATCATTTTCATGCTGTCGCCAATAACTTCTTTAATAGCTTTAAAGCCTCTCTTCATGCGCTTGCCTGCAATATCAAAAAAGAGTTTTTCTGCCCAGTCCAATACCTCATCAGCATCTTTGCGTTCACTGTAACCTTCTTTAACTACTGCGGTAGCTGCTTCTATTAAACTTCGCATGATGGCTTTTTCTTTAACAATGGCTGCGTAAGATTCAACATTGGCGGCGGTAGGAACACAATTTGCCAGGCTCGCAATATAAGAAGTTCCTCCGACTTCCTGAAGTAAGCTCTTTTTCTTTAAAATCTCCTGCAACGTCAGGATATCAACGGGCTGATTATTATTGTATAAATCAAGAATGGCGTTAAATATTTTTCGGTGGGCTTCCTTATAAAAATGATCTTCCCGGAGTGTTTCAAAAACCGTAGAGACCGCGTTTTCGTCAATGACCATAGATCCCAGGACGGACATTTCGGCCTCTATATTTTGAGGAGGTATTTTTTCTAATGGAAGATTCTTTGTTTGAATGGGCATTTTACTCTTTTTAAATTTATTCCCTGATAAAAATTTCAGGCTGGTCTACTTCCTGACTACCCAAACTTTAATCATGGAAGTTATCTCGGGATGAATTCTAATTGAAACTTGATAAACACCTAATTTTTTTATTGGTTCATCTAGTAAAATTTGCTTTTTGTCTATATCTAAGCCTTCCCCTTTTAGGTTCCCTTCAATGTCCTGGGCCGTAACAGCACCATAAAGGGTGTCATCTGGTTGTGCCTCAACTGTAATTGTACACGAAATATTTTTTATTTTCTCTGATAATTGCAAACCAATTTCCTTTTCTTTTTCGAGGCTTTTGACCTTTTTTCTTTTTTCTAATTCAAATTGCTCTATGTTAAATTTGGTTGTTTCCATGGCAAAATTCTTAGAAAAAAGATAATTTCTGGCATAACCATCTTTAACTTCAACAATATCGCCTTCATTGCCAAGGCCTTTTACATTTTCTTTAAGAATTACCTTTATCATTTTTTACTCCATCAGATAACAATTTTTTGCCTTAAAATGTTTTTTCGGCCATTTATTATTATCTTAGTTTTTCCGAGTATTTATGTTAAATCCACAGGGATACCCTAAGGGCATAAGCAAACCTTCCTAATTCCTTTAAAGGAAAGGTCTAATAAAATTTATTTAAGAACCTTTATTCCGCCACATAAGGCAGGAGCGCCATGAAACGGGCCCTTTTTATCGCGGCGGCGATCATTCTTTGATGCTTAGCGCAAGCACCAGATGTTCGTCTCGACCTTATTTTTCCTCTTTCGGTTATATATTTTCTTAATTTTTCGGCATCTTTATAATCAATATAAACAGGCTTTTCTTTGCAGAAAAGACAAACTCTGCGCTTAAAAAAACTTGGTTTTTTTCTGACTGTCTTTGATATCTTTGGCCTTCTCAATTGCTAATCTCCTTTAAATGACGACATATTTTATGGAAGAGTCTAAGCTCTACTTAAAAAGGGACCTCTTCGTCTTGAGAGCCGCTTTCTTGCTCGTTATTTATCGCTTGTTGTGTTTCCGGTTTTTGAACCCCGCCCGCCGCCTGTTCTTTGCGAACACTACCTAAAAATTGCACTCTATCTGCTCTAACTTCGAGGGTGTTTCTCTTTTTCCCATCTTGGTCTTCCCAGCTACGATATTGAAGTCTGCCCTCAACAAAAACAGGCCGGCCTTTACTTAAATATTGACTGCAAGTTTCAGCCTGCCTGCCCCATGTCACGATTTTAACGAAACAAACTTCTTGCCGGTTCTCGTCAGTCTGAGTTTTATAATTATAACTAATGGCCAGGCCAAAAGTTGTTACCGCCGCTCCACCCGGAATATAACGAAGCTCCGGGTCTCTAGTTAAATTCCCAATTAGAAAAACTTTATTTAAAGCTGCCATTTAATTTTCTCTCCTTAAAATTAATACACGCAAGATGGTTTCATTTAGGCGATAAGAATCTTTTAGAGTTTTTATCGAGCTTGGATTTGCCTCAAAATTTATGACATGATAAAAACCATCCTTTTGTTTTTTTATAACAAAAGCCAACTTTTTCTTGCCAAGATCCTGCGCGCCTTCTACTTTTCCCTGATTTTGTTGAATTTCGTGGGAAAGTGAAGATTTAAGCTTAGTTAATTCTTCTTCATTAAGAGATGGACTTAAAATAAACATCGCTTCGTATTTATTCAATTTATTTTCTCCTTAAATAAACGTGTAATTTATAAATCTTGCCTGCCGGCGGGCGAAGTATCTGCCAGCTTTTTGTGAGAAGTCTCTGGCTGAAACATAAACTATTTGCGTGAATTTAACCCTTTTGTCAGCTTCGATGTCAAGGGTCTAATGTGATTTTATCCATGGGGATACCCTAAAGGGCGCAAGTAGACCTTTCTAATTTCTTAAAGGAAAGGTCTTATTAAATGTTATCATAATAAAGTAAACAAATCAATAATTTTGATTCTCGCTATTTTTTTCACCTAAGGCCTTGGCCTTCCCGGCCCCCCAGGCGCAGAAAATCTAACTTTTGTTTTCCGGCTGGCGAATGTTAAACTTATTCATTGCTTTATGAGTACCGGAATTTACCCAAAAAAGAGCTGCATCGCTCGCCCGAGAGACAATCGGTAAAATAGAGGCTACTTCTTTTTTGCGCATGGATTTCAACACGTAGTGCTCCAAATTTCCCTCAACGTTGGGCCTACCAATTCCTACTTTAAGGCGCGGAAAAAGGGTTGTATGCAATTCCTCTATAATAGAAGCCAAACCATTATGTCCAGCAGCTACACCTTTTGCTCTAAATCTTATAATTCCGGTGTTTAAATCTGCATCATCAAGCACTACTAGTAAGTCTTCTAATTTTAATCTCAAGTACTTCTTAATTTGAACTACTGCCTCTCCGCTCAAGTTCATATATGTCAAAGGTTTAATAAGATAGACTCGTTCTCCTCCAACTTTAATTTGGCCGAAGTAACTTAAAAATTTCTTTTTTTGTAATTTAACTTTCTTTCGCCCGGCAATTTCATCTATAATAAGAAAACCCACATTATGCCTGGTAAATTTATATTTATTTCCTGGATTGCCAAGGCCAACAATAACTTTCATCGGTTCTCGATACTAGATGTTCGTAGAAACCAATATCGATCATCTGGTAACATTATTTCTCTTTTGATTCTTCCTTCTTCTCTCCCCGTTCCTTTGGTTGCTCTTTTGGTTGTTCTGCTGAAACTCCTTCTTCTTCGGGTTCCTTGCCCTTCTTTACTAACTCGGGTTCTACTGAGACCGCTTCTTCAGGCGCAGCTTCCGGAGCTTCTTCAGCCCTGGGCGGTTCTACGCATATAGCAATTGTTTCAAGATCGTTGAGAACTTTTATTTGTGGCGGAACAACGAGATCTTTTACGTAAATCGCATCGCCTATCTCTAACTTATCTATATCAACCTCAATTTTTTCCGGAATTTCTGTTGGTAAACATTCGATTTCAAGCTCCCACAGCATATGCTCTAAAACGCCGCTATCACGCTTAACACCGATGGCCTCTCCCTTAGCCTCTATTGGCACCTTAACTGTAATGGTTTCGGTAAGCGAAATTTCATAAAAATCAACATGGAGTAGATTGCCTTTTATGGGATGGTGTTGAATTTCTTTTATAATTACTGTTCTGTTTTGATCTTTTTTATTTTTGTCGCCAATTTGCAAATTTATAATTACATTTTCCCCTGCCGATGTATGCAAAGCGTGAACAAGCTCTCTTTCTGACAGAGAAATAGATAGTGTTTCCTCTCCCCCCTTATAAACTACAGCGGGAATAATTCCCTGCTTTCTTATGGCTCGGGTATTTTTTTTACCTGTCTCATCTCTTCTTTGAGTTTTTATTTTAACCTGTTTCATCGTATTTTGCCCTCTTTTATTCCTTGTCTTTATTGAAACAATATACTTATTGATTCACTCAAATGAATTCTTTTAATCGCCTCTGCAAAAAATTTAGCGACTGAAAGCACTTTTATTTTATCAATCTTCCTTTCTTTTTCAAGTGGAATAGTATCGGTAACAATAAGTTCTTTCAAATTTGATTTTTTAAGGCGTTCTATGGCCGGCCCGGACAAAACAGGATGAGTTATTGCGGCATAAATCTCTTTAGCGCCGTGCCCTCTAAGGGCATTTGCAGCTTCTGTGAGTGTGCCGGCTGTAGAAACTATATCATCAATAATAATGGCCGGCTTATTGTCGATTTCTCCTATAATATGCATTACCTCTGCATCGCGGTCATTAACTCTCCGCTTATCAACAATAACTAAACCTGCATTTAACCTTTTAGCATACGAACGCGCCATTTTTATACCACCTACGTCTGGAGAAATAATCAGCGGGTCCTTCAATTTTTTTTCTTTAATATAATCGGTAAATATATTGACGGCAAATAAATTATCAACAGGGATATCAAAAAAGCCTTGAATCTGACCTACGTGTAAATCCATGGTAAGCACTCTGTTGGCACCTGCTATTGTTATTAGATTGGCAACTAATTTGGCTGTAATAGGAACACGTGGCTGGTCTTTTCTATCTTGCCTGGCATAACCAAAATAAGGAATGACAGCTGTAATCCTTTCAGCCGAGGCACGCTTTAAGGCATCAATAATAATAAGTAATTCCATAAGGTTTCTATTTGGCGGAGAACAAATGGGCTGAATGACAAAAACATCCTTGCCTCTAATGTTTTCGTTA